>JAFRFA010000131.1:0-25392 GCA_017434585.1 Mogibacterium sp.
AGAACATGATCACCGGAGCTGCTCAGATGGATGGAGCTATCCTGGTAGTAGCAGCAACAGACGGCCCGATGCCGCAGACAAGAGAGCACATCCTGCTGTCCAGACAGGTAGGCGTACCGTACATCATCGTATTCCTGAACAAGTGCGACATGGTCGACGACGAAGAGCTGCTTGACCTGGTCGAGATGGAAGTCAGAGAACTGCTGGACGAGTGCGAATTCCCGGGAGACGACACACCGATCATCAAGGGATCCGCACTGATGGCACTGGAAGACCCGACAGGCGAATGGGCAGACAAGATCATCGAGTTGATGGAAGCAGTAGACAGCTACATTCCGGAACCGGAAAGAGACAACGACAAGCCGTTCCTGATGCCGGTAGAGGACGTATTCTCCATCACAGGCCGTGGAACCGTAGCAACCGGAAGAGTTGAGAGAGGAATGCTGAAGGTCGGCGCAGAAGTCGAGATCGTAGGCCTGACAGAGGAGAAGAGAAAAGTCGTCGTAACAGGCGTAGAGATGTTCAGAAAGCTGCTTGACCAGGCACAGACTGGAGACAACATCGGCGCACTGCTGAGAGGCGTACAGAGAACAGAGATCGAGAGAGGCCAGGTACTGGCTCATCCGGGAACGATTCATCCGCATACAGAGTTCAAAGGCGAAGTATACGTCCTGAAGAAGGAAGAAGGCGGCCGTCACACACCGTTCTTCAACGGCTACAGACCGCAGTTCTACTTCAGAACGACAGACGTAACAGGTGATCTTCACCTTCCTGAAGGCACAGAGATGTGCATGCCTGGAGACAACGTAGTGATGGAGATCGAGCTGATCACACCGATCGCTATCGAAGAAGGACTGAGATTCGCTATCCGTGAGGGCGGCAGGACAGTAGGTTCGGGCGTTGTAACTGAGATCATCGAGTAAGGTTCTCCTTGGATCATACGGCGTTGCCGTAATGATGAGAACCTTGATCTACGGAGGCAAGCTCCTTCGATAGAATCCTTGATTAATTTCCCCGCAGTATCGTTGCTACGGGGATTTTTTTATTTACATACTGGCGGGTACGCGCGTTCAAAAAATCCCCTTGCGCCTCGCTGCAGAAAAAGTCCTCTGCGAATTACAGGTAAACAAAGGCATCGCGAAAGCGGTGCCTTTTTTCATGTCCGGAAGTTCTTTGTTTGCACCGGTATTGGGTGATGGGGCCGGATGCTGAGATGGTGCCTGGGGAAGGGAGTACCACGCTGGCAGGACCGGCCGGGGCTACCGGACCGATAATAGTTTATTTTATGCATTTTTGAAGGGGTGAGCCTCTGTTTTCGGGGAAATCTCAAAAAGAGGGATTTGAATGTCGGATTTAGTGCTTTTTTTGTTCGACAGATCTCTGCAGACAATGTAGCATCGTGGCACAACGGAGCTGCAGCCGGTAAGTATCGAGTCAACTGCAGCAGAAAGGAGAACAGAAATGGCTTACAGCAGTGAAAGACAATGGAGAGATGACAGGAGGATCACCTGTGACGTGATGGAGAACCTCGTTGTGTTCGGACAGAGAAGAGACAGCGGGTGGACGAAGGAGGCAAACATAGTCTGCTGGAACGGCGGCTCGCCCAAGCTGGATATCAGAGAATGGGATCCGGATCACGAGAGGATGTCAAAGGGCATCACGCTTTACGAGGCGGAGGCCGAGAAACTCGCAAGGGCGCTCTGCAAAAGATACGGTATCGGCACGGGCGTCCGCAAAGGGAGAAAGAGCGGAGGCTATGAGAGCTTTTCAGATGAAGGAGATCTCTTTGAAGACGAAAACTTCGAAGCCGCAGGCCGGGATGACGGAACGGACCTGTTTTCAGATGAAGGCAGCGCTGACGGCGCAAAGGCAGCGGGCGAAGAAGCGGAGGAAGGAGGCACGTCATGATCTCTCTGCGAAGACATGCCGGCTTCCGGATGTTCCTGCTGCCCCTGATGCTGGCTCTTGTCTTTTCAGCAGCGGCGTACAGGGCTGATGCAGCCGCCGGAACGGTGACGCTCAGATACGGAAGCGATATAGTCTACGGGAGCGGGATCGCGGGACACACTTCCATAAAATGGGTGACGCACGTGGACGGCGAACCCGTCGATCTGGGCGACGAAGCAGGTGTGAGCAGATCATACGCGTACTGCGTGCAGCCGACTGCCGATTCGCCGCCGCCGGGAACATACGATGTCACGCTCGTCGATGATGATGACACAGGCAGGATCTCGCGGATGAGAAAACTCATCTACTATCTGCCGGGTTCATACGGCTACGGCAGAGTGACAAAGGGAAGGTGGTTTCCGGGCGCTTCGACAGAAGACGCTTATGTCATCGGGCATATGGCGCTGTCCTGGGTATACGATAACTACTCGGACTCATACAGCGTGTGGGGAGGGGCTCCGGGATCCATGGTCACCAAAGCCAAAAGCATAGTAAACGACCTCGGCAATCTCGCGGACCCGCCGGAGGACTATGAGGTCTTCTGGGTGAGAGTATCGGGTATGCAGGATGTCTTCGGAGCGTTCTACAAGACCGAATACGGCAAGGTCGGCGTGAAGAAAGAGTCGGCCATCCCGCTGATCACCGAAGGCAATGCGAACTACAGCCTTAACGGAGCTCAGTACACACTGTATACGGATGCGGCATGCACCGCTCCCGCAAAGACGAGCCAGGGCGGAAACGCTGTGATCACCGTCAAAGCCGACGGAACATCGGATCCTGTCGAAGTGGAGACCGGCCAGTACTTCATGAAGGAGACTAAAGCTCCGGCGGGATATGCTCTGGATACCGATGTGCATTCGATAGAGGTACGGAAGGACAGCACTACTGCATATGCGGCGTCGGACAAGCCGAAGAGCAACCCTGCAGAACTTCTCCTGCAGAAAGCGGACAGGGAGACCGGACAGCCGAAGCCGCAGGGAGGAGCAAGTCTGGCGGAAGCCGAATACACGGTCAGCTACTACGACGCAGCCCCTCAGGGAACCGGAGCGGATGAGCTCGCAGCGTGCGTATCCGGCAGAGAGCCTGCGAAGATCGGAGAGGAAAGCGCAGTCTGGGTCTTCAGGACGGACGAAGAAGGCCGTGTGATCATGAGCGACCCGGACAGGTACCTCGTAAAGGAAAAAAGCGCGGAGCTCTACAGGGACTCGTCGGGGAGACCGGTGTTTCCCATAGGTATAATCTCGGTGAAGGAGACGGCTGCGCCGGAAGGATACGAACTTGATGACGCGACATACTACGCGGCAATAACCGACAGCGGCCAGTCCGAAACGCTCAGCACTCTGATGACTTTTACCGGAGGATCATCGCTGAAGGAACAGGTCATAAGAGGCGATGTGAAGTTCATAAAGGCAGCGGAAGGACGCAAAAGGATGGGAGGAGTGCTCTTTCGATTCACTTCTCTCACTACTGGCGAGAGCCACGTGCTTGTGACAGACAGGAACGGACTGGCTTCGACAGCGTCAGAGTGGAACCGCCACAGCAAAAATACCAATGCGGGAAAGACCGCAGAAGACGGAGTCTGGTTCAACGGATATAACAGCATGAGCGAAGGTGCAAAGACTGATGACTCCCTGGGAGCTCTTCCGTATGACACATACAGGATGGAGGAGCTGAGATGCGAGGCGAACAAAGGATACGAACTGCTGAGCGATGAGATCACCATCGAAAGACCTCGCGTGGTGGTCGACCTCGGAACCTATGACGATGAGAAGACCCCGGAGCCGGTGATCGAAACCAAGGCAAGGGATGACGAGAGCGGCGGCAAAACAGCCGTGGCTGACAGCAAAGTGATTATAGTAGATGAGGTGAGCTATTCCGGAGTAGCGGCCGGCCGCAGCTATACCATCGAAGGCGTACTGATGGACAGGGAAAGCGGCGCGCCGCTCAGGGATGAGAGGGGCAGCGAAGTAAAGGGGAGTACCGAATTCTACGCTGAATCAACTGCCGGGAGCACGGAGGTCAGATTCGAGATGGACGCATCGTCTCTCGGAGGCAGGGAAACAGTGGTGTTCGAGTACCTTAAGAAGGACGGAGAACTGATAACGGCTCACGCCGACATCAACAACAGGAAGCAGACGGTAAAGCTGGCGGAGCCTCCCGCCCCTGAGATCGGCACGAAAGCAAGGGACGGAGAGAGCGGCGGCGGGAAGGCCGCAGCGGATAAGGATGTGTGGATAATCGATACGGTCGAATACAAAAACCTTACTCCGGGCAAGACCTATATCCTTAGCGGCACGCTGATGGACAAACAGACGGAAAGACCTCTGAGGAACGATGCGGGCGACGATGTATGTGCGGCTGCGGAGTTCACCCCGAAGGAGGCGAACGGCTCGGTCGAGGTCAGCTTCCGCTTCAGCGGAGAGAAACTGGCAGGGAAGGACGCGGTGGCTTTCGAATACCTGTTCCTGAAAGAGACGGGAGCGCAGGTCGCGAGCCACGAAGATATCAACAGCAGGAGCCAGACGGTCAGACTGACCGGAACAGGGCCGGAGACCGGAGACGATTCGGAACGGCTGCTGTACTGCCTGACGGCCATAGCGGCGGCGATCGAGCTGGTCGTGTTGACCCTCCGGCGCAGGAATGATAGACTCAACCGGGACATATTTTAGTACTGTCCCGTAAAGGAGCACACAAAAAACGATGAGGATAGCATTCCATACGCTGGGCTGCAAAGTGAATCAGTATGAGACGGAGGCCATGAAAGAGGCCTTCGTTTCCCGTGGAGCGACTATCGTATCCGAAGATGAGGCCGCGGATGCATATATAGTCAATACATGCACGGTCACGAACATAGCCGACAGAAAGTCGCGCCAGTTCATCAGAAGGATGCATTCACAGAATCCGGGTGCGCTTATCGTGGTCACCGGCTGCTATGCCCAGGTAGCTGAAGATGCCCTGGCAGCAATGCCTGAGGTGGATATGATAATCGGCAACAGCCTCAAATCCGGGATCGCCGGCATGGTCTGCGAAGCGCTCGAAAAGGGCGGAGCAAAAGGCCGCGGCGGTAATGCGGGCGAACATCCCGTAAGAGAGGTGCTGCCTTACGAGGAACTCACGGGCTATGACGATATGGGCATAGTCTCGGCTGAAGAATCCTCGAAGTGCAGGGCGTATATAAAGATAGAAGAAGGATGCAACAGATTCTGCTCGTACTGCCTCATACCTTTCGCGAGAGGCAGGGTCAGGAGCAGGGACCCGGAAGAGATAGAGGCCGAGGCGAAGGTCCTGATCTCGGGAGGCTGCAGGGAGATAGTCCTCACAGGCATCAATACGGCGCTTTACGGTACGGAAGAGGGTTTCAGCTTCAGCCGCATGGACGATGAAGAGGGACTTTCCGGTCTCGAGGTCATCATAAAGAGGCTCGACGCGCTGGAAGGCGACTTCAGGATACGTCTGAGCTCCCTTGAACCTACGGTCGTCGATGCTGGCGATGTAAAGAAGCTTCTGGGATACGGCAGGCTGTGCCATCATCTGCATCTCTCCATACAGAGCGGCAGCGATCATGTTCTGAAGCTGATGAACCGCCGCTACGACACGAAAGAATACCTTGAGATCGTGAAAGCTCTGAAGGATTTCGACCCGGACTACGGCATAACGACAGATATCATAGCGGGCTTCCCGGGCGAGACGGAGGATGACCACCGGAGGACGCTGGACCTCATAGGAAAGGCCGGCTTCGGCAGGGTCCACGTGTTCCGCTTCTCATCGAGGGCGGGCACTGCGGCCGCGAAAATGGACGGAAAGGTGGACGGCGATACGAAAGCGCGCAGGGGGGGCGAACTCCAGAAGGCTGCAGACAGCGCCTTCGAAGTCTTCGTGCGTCAGAACATGGGCCGGACCCACAGATTCCTTGCCGAGGAGCGCGTGGACGGATACGTCTCGGGATATACGGACAACTATATCCGGACCTATGTAAAGGATGAAAAGGAAGAGATAGTGACAGGCGGATTCTGCAATGTGAGGATCACAGGGATGATGCGCGACGGCGTTACTGCTGTAGTAGCACATGACTGAAAGCGGGAAAAGAAGCATGGAATATGATAGAATATATAAACCAAGAGGCAAAATAAATGCCCTCCTTCAGAGGGTGATCGTAAAAATCGCAAGGAGGATAAGATCTATGGACGACTGCATTTTCTGCAAACTCGCGAACGGCGAGATCCCTACGGACATGGTCTACGAGGATGACAAGATCGCAGTGTTCCGCGACGCATCGCCTCAGGCTCCGGTCCACATGCTGATGGTACCGAAGATCCACGTGGCATCGCTTGATGACCTGACAGAAGAGCACGCGGAGCTCATGGGACACATGATGCTCAAGATCAGGGAAGTGGCGGCAAAGGAAGGCCTTGAGAACGGATACCGCTGCGTGATCAACACGGGCGAGGACGGACAGCAGACCGTACAGCATCTGCACATCCACATCCTGGGCAAGCGCGCCATGCAGTGGCCGCCGGGCTAATCCTGAGGTCCGTTATACGTCACGCAGAGCATCGTCAGATCGTCGAACTGCTCTGCATCTTTCACAAAGCCGGCAACGGCTTTTTTCATTCCGTCAAGAACTTCCTCATCTGAAACATCGCGCAGTTTGTTAAGCTCGATCAGGGTGCGGTCCATGCCGAACATCTTTTTATCCGCATCCATCGCTTCAGGCAGCCCGTCGGTATAAAGGAAGAGCCTCGCGCCCGGCTTCAGCTGAAGTTCGTATTCGCTGTATGCCATTTCTTCCATGGCGCCCACCATAGGACCGTGGCTGTCGCGTATCATTTCGAACAGTCCCTCCGGCTGCATGAGCACCGGATTCTCGTGACCGGCGTTAACGGCAGTCAGTCTGCCGGTAGACAGCTCGAGCATGCCCAGCCATACCGTGACGAACATCTCTCCCTGGTTTCTGCTGCAGATGGTGTTGTTGGCGCTTTCGAGTGCTTCGGCAGGCGATTTGCCTTCGAGAGTGTTGTTTGCGATTATGATGGTCGATGCCATCATGAAGAGAGCCGCAGGGATCCCCTTGCCGGAAACATCTGCGATCATCATGCAGAGGTGATCGTCATCGACAAGGAAGAAGTCGAAGAAATCTCCGCCTACATCCCTGGCCATATTCATGGTCCCGTAGGCGCTGAAATCTTTTCTGTCAGGGTAGCGCGGAAATACCCGCGGGACCATGCCTCTCTGTATGCGGCTGGCGAGTTCGAGCTCTGTGGATATGCGTTCTTCCTGCGATGCCGCCTCGCTGATCTTTACTGCGTAATCGTCAAGTTCTCTGGAAAGAGCGATGAAGTCGTCGGAGAGTATGCCGATCTCGTTTGAGGACTGGATCTCCGACAGGTTCTTTTCGACCGTTCTGCTGTCCTTTGTGCCGGTGTATTCTCTGATGGTCTTCTGGATCCTGCGCAGAGGCTGCACGATCGAGTAATATACAAGCAGAAGACAGAGCACCGCCATTGCCGCGATGAAAGCCATGGACAGGAATGTGAGCCTTAAAGTCCGCTCCATGACCTGGGCGTTGTACTTGGACAGTGAGCGGGTTATCCCCAGTACGTAGTCGTGACCATCTATCCGGGCAAGCGGATAGTAGTAATCCATGTAGTTATAATTGCTGTTGCGAACGAGCTGGGGATCGCCGTCCACCGCAAGTGAAACACCTTCCTTCTGCTCGCCGCCCGCGGTAAGGATCGTTCCTATCGGGAAGAACCTTTCCGTATTGCCGGTGCTGACATCATCCGCACCGACACCGCTGAACAGCACGAATCCCTTTTCGTAAGGAGGCTCGGTGACAACACAGAAGATGAAGTCGATGCCGTAATCGGCCTGGTGATTATCCACCTCTACTATGAGCCAGGAATAGACTATCTCGGCGTAGGCCTTCTGATCTTCAGGAGGCATGGCCTCCAGCTCTTCGGGAGTTGCATAATTGATAAGAAAATCCGGACGCTCCGCGACCAGTTTCCTGCTCTTTTCCGCCACTGTGTCATCGATCTCGTGTCTTGTGTCGTAATCTATGTCGAGTTCGTCATAGTGCTCGTACCAGTATTTGAGCAGCCAGTCCCGCGCAGGGAAGTGATTGAGGTAGCTGCTTATATCCCTTGCAGTCTTGCTTGCGCTTTCGGTGAGCTGATCGTTGACGGCATCGAACGATTTGTCGTACTGGACGATCGCCATGATGGTTCCGACCATCAGAACACCGGCCACGAAAAGTATCGTGAGCTGCAATATCATACTTATATATTTAGGGCTCTTATTATCTTCCACTTTTATCAGGTCTACGTTCGGCAAAGACTTTTCTGTGTAATTGTAACCCGTAAGCACAGCATGCTCAAGAAGAATATACCGATAACGGAGGCGTTCAGCAGAGGAATATCTATATATGGGGGCTTGGGCTAAGCGTAAAACACAAATTGTGGTACTCCGGGAAACGCGGAACACAGTGTTGGGGATACGTGATCGGAAAACCCGAAATTTCAAGGTTTTCATCTGTTTTGGATGCGCAAAAATACGCAAAAAACATTTCGAAAATCTCTTGCATTCCGGGTGCAGGATGTATATAATTCAAAGGCTTGTTAAACGCGAAGAAGCAGGAAGTTACCGTGCTAGCGGATAATTTCTGCCGAGAAGTCCTCACTCGATGGGGGCGAAGGGTTTCGCTGTTTTCTTGTGCGCATGACTATAGGAAACGCGCATACAAGTGTAAGAGGCTCGGAGGCGCGGGCCGAAGAGCCGTAAAGCTTGCAAATACAAGGCAGCGAAGTCCTGTACAAGCATAGCGACAATTAGTACAAATCTATTTAACAGGAGGAAGCAATGAGCGAATTACAGAAAATCAGGATCAGAATGAAAGCTTATGACCACGCTCTTCTCGACAAGTACGCTGCGAAGATCGTAGACACGGTCAAGAAGACAGGCGCTGATGTGAGCGGACCTATCCCTCTGCCGACAGAGAAGGAAGTCGTCACGATCATCAGAGCGGTACATAAGTACAAGGACAGCAGAGAGCAGTTCGAGCAGAGGACTCACAAGAGACTCATCGACGTCACGAACGCAACCAACAAGACAGTCGAAGCTCTCCAGAAGCTCGATGCGCCTGCAGGCGTAGACATCTACGTAAAACTCTAATCGTCAATAACTCTAATCCCGGAGTTGTTAGTAAGATCGAATGAGAGGGAGACTTGTCCTGCCGACCGGCAAGCCGAAGGAGCAGACGGAGGCATGGAAAGTCCCCTGCGAGAGTTGCCCGACGCGAAGCGAGGCTGCAACTCACCGCTGACGGGGACAGGGCAGGTACTCCAAACCAGATCGATCCGCTGTAAGAACAGGAGGAAATCACATATGAAAACATTGCTGGGAAAGAAGATCGGCATGACTCAGATCTTCGCAGAAGACGGAACAGTCATCCCGGTCACTGTCGTAGAGGCAGGCCCGGAGACCGTCGTACAGGTCAAGACGGTCGAGACAGACGGCTATGACGCAGTCCAGGTAGGATATGAAGATCAGAAGCCGCAGAGAGTCAACAAGCCTGTTGCAGGTCACTTTGCAAAGGCTGGCGTTGACACAAAGAAGCACCTTGCCGAGTTCAGGCCGGGCGAGGGAGAAGCTTACGAAGTCGGCCAGGTCATCACAGTGGCAGATTTCGAAGAAGGCATGAAGCTGGATGTTACCGGAACTTCCAAAGGTAAGGGAACACAGGGCAACATCAAGAGACACGGCCACCGCAGAGGACCTATGACACACGGTTCGAAGCACAAGAGACTCGCCGGCGCTCTGGCAGCCGGTACATACCCATCCAGAGTCTTCAAGGGCAACCACGCACCTGGAAGAATGGGCAGAGACACAGTGACCGTTCAGAACGTAGTACTCGTCAAGAAGCTCGACGACCGCAACATCATGATGATCAAAGGAGCCATCCCTGGCAAGAAGGGCGGACTCGTAAAGATCAGACCGGCGGTCAAGGGTCAGGATAAATAGGCAGAAAGGAGGAACTGAAAATGGCAAAGTTAAACGTAGTAGACGTTAACGGCAAGAAGGTCGGCGACATCACACTTTCGGACGAGATCTTCGGGATCGAGCCAAATGAATTCGCAGTACAGGCCGTAGTCAAGAATTACCTTGCAAACCAGAGACAGGGAACCCAGTCTGCAAAGACAAGAGCAGAGGTCAGAGGAGGCGGACGCAAGCCTTTCAGACAGAAGGGAACAGGCCGTCACAGACAGGGAAGCTCGACAGACCCTACACAGGTCGGCGGCGGAGTGGTATTCGCACCGAAGCCAAGGGACTACAGATACTCCCTCAACAAGAAGCTCAAGAAGCTCGCTCTGAAGTCGGCGCTTTCCGCAAAAGTTGCCGGCAAGGAACTGATCGTAGTAGACGAGTTCAAGTTCAAGGAGCCTAAGACAAAGGAAATGGTCAAGGTCCTTGAGAACATCAAGGCAGACAAGAAGGCGCTGATCGTCATGGACGAGAAGGATGACAACGTAGTCAGATCCGCTCACAACATCCCTGGCGTCAGGACAGCACTGGTAAGCACCATGAACGTATACGAGATCGTAAATCACTACACACTCGTGCTCACCAAGGCGGCAGCCAAGAAGATCGAGGAGGTGTACGCATAATGAAGACCGGATACGATGTTATACTCAGGCCTATCATCACTGAGAACAGCATGGACATGGCAGCGGACAAGAAGTACGCGTTCAAGGTAGCCCTTGATGCCAACAAGACAGAGGTCCGCAAGGCTGTAGAAGAGATCTTCGGCGTAGACGTAGCCAAGGTCAATATCATGAACGTAAGCGGCAAGAGGAAGAGACTGGGAAGAACTTTCGGAACGACTTCTTCATATAAGAAGGCCATCGTTACACTCACTCCTGACAGCAAGGAGATCGAGCTCTTCCAGGACATGTAATTAAGGAGGCAGTAGGAAATGGGAATCAGAAAATATAAACCAACGACTCCGGGTCTCAGAGGAATGACAGTCTCCACATTCGAGGAGATCACCACTGACAAGCCGGAAAAGTCTCTTACCGTCACACTTAAGAAGCATTCGGGAAGAAACGTAAGAGGCAAGATCACCGTCAGACACAGAGGCGGCGGATACAGACCGAAGTACAGGATCATCGACTTCAAGAGAGACAAGGACGATATCCCTGCAACGGTAAAGACGATCGAGTACGACCCTAACAGAACAGCGAACATCGCACTCATCGTATACGCGGACGGAGAGAAGAGATACATCATCGCTCCTAACACGCTCAAAGTCGGAGACGTAGTTGAGTCGGGTCCTAACGCGGACATCAAGCCGGGCAACGCGCTTCCGATCGCAAATATTCCTCTCGGTACTATCATCCATAACATCGAGCTCAAGCCTGGCAAGGGCGGACAGCTTGTAAGAGCAGCCGGAAACGGAGCTCAGCTCATGGCCAAGGAAGGAGCTTACGCACAGGTAAGACTCCCGTCCGGCGAAGTGAGAATGGTAAGGATGGAGTGCAGAGCCACAGTAGGCGAAGTCGGCAACATCGACCACGGCAACATCCACATCGGAAAAGCCGGCCGCAAGAGACACATGGGTTGGAGACCTACCGTCAGAGGTTCTGTCATGAACCCTAACGATCACCCTCACGGCGGTGGTGAAGGAAGAGCTCCTATCGGACGCAAGGGTCCTGTCACTCCTTGGGGCAAGCCGACACTCGGTTACAAGACACGTAAGAAGAACAAAGAATCCAACAAGTACATTGTCAGAAGACGTAATGGCAAATAGAGAGGAGCAATTCAATGGGAAGATCGCTTAAGAAAGGCCCGTTCGTCGACAAGAAGCTTCTGAAGAAGATCGAAGAGATGAACGCAGCCAACGAAAAACAAGTTATCAAGACATGGTCCAGACCATCGACAATTTTCCCTCAGATGATAGGCCACACGATCGCAGTCCACGACGGACGCAAGCATGTGCCTGTATACATCACAGAGGACATGGTAGGACACAAGCTCGGTGAGTTTGCTCCGACCAGAACATTCAGAGGTCACTCCGGTGACAGGAAGCTCTAAGCAGATAGGTAACAGAAAGGAGAACATATACTATGGAAGCTAAAGCAGTAGCCAAGTATGTAAGAATGTCTTCGAGCAAGCTCAAGCCTGTTACCGATCTGGTAAGAGGCAAGGACCTTGCGGAAGCACTCACGATCCTCAAGTTCACGCCGGGCAAAGGCAGCGAACTTGTAGAGAAGGTAGTACAGTCCGCAGCGGCAAACGCTGAGAACAACCACGACATGGATCCTGACAGGCTGTATGTAGCAGAGATCAGCGCAAATCAGGGACCTACAATGAAGCGCTGGAGACCGGGCGCACAGGGAAGAGCGGGAATGATCCTCAAGAGAACGAGCCACATCTTCGTCACTCTTAAGGAAAAGGACGCCCCTGTAAAAGCGGCGCCTAAGGCAAAAGAAGAGCCTAAGGAAGAAAAATCTGAGAAGGAGGAGGTTCGCTAATGGGTCAGAAAGTTAATCCACATGGAATGAGAGTCGGCGTCAACAAGGACTGGAGCTCGAAGTGGTATGCCGACAAGAGCAATTTTGCGGATCTCCTGGTAGAAGATAACCAGATCAGAACATTCGTAAAGAAGAAACTGTACAACGCAGGCGTTTCCAACATCGTGATCGAAAGAAAAGGCGCGGACGAGGTCAAGGTCATCGTTATGTGCGCAAGACCTGGTATGGTCATCGGAAGATCGGGCGAGGGAATCGACGAATTCAAGAAGGCTCTCGTCAAGATGACAGGCAAGAAGATCGATGTCAGCATCGAGGAAGTCAGAAGAGCTGAGCTCGATGCGCAGCTGACAGCTGAGAGCGTGGCACAGTCCCTGGAGAGAAGAACTTCCTTCAGAAGAGCCATGAAGCAGCCTATCGGCAGGACCATGAAGGCCGGCGCCAAGGGCATCAAGATCGTCTGCTCCGGCAGACTCGGCGGTGCCGAGATCGCAAGATCCGAAAAGTACAGCGAAGGAAACGTGCCTCTGCACACACTCAGGGCAGACATCGACTACGGATTCGCTGAGGCTGACACGACCTACGGCAAGATCGGCGTAAAGGTCTGGATCAACCACGGTGAGATTCTCGATAAGGGCCTCAAGGATGCCGTTCCTAAGTCAGAAGACAGAAGAGACAAGAAGGGCAGACGCAATGACCGCAAGGACAGAAGGTCTGACAGAAGATCTGACAGAAGAGACGGAAGAAGATTTGACGGCCGAGAGGCAAAGCCTGAAGTAAAGCCGGCGACGACAAGAGTCCGCAAGGCACCGAAGGCAGCGCCTGCTCCTGCTCCGGCAGAAGAGCCTCAGGTAGAAGCACCTGCAGAGACAAATGCAGCGGAGACAGAAGCATAGTATTAAGGAAAGGAGAAACTCGCCATGTTAATGCCAAAACGCGTTAAGCGCAGAAAACAGCACCGTGGCAGAATGAAGGGCATCGCCACAAAGGGCAATGCCGTGGCATACGGTTCATACGGACTTGCTGCTGACGGACGCGGCTGGATCGATTCCAATCAGATCGAGGCTGCCCGTGTAGCAATGACAAGATCCATCAAAAGAGGCGGTAAGGTATACATCAAGATCTTCCCGCACAAGCCGGTAAGTAAGAAACCTATCGGAGTACGTATGGGTTCCGGTAAGGGCGCACCTGAATACTGGGTAGCGGTAGTAAAGCCGGGCAGAGTTATGTTCGAGATCGACGGAGTCACTGAGGAGCAGGCAAGAGAGGCCATGAGACTGGCTGCTCACAAGCTCCCTATCAAGTGCAAATTCGTCGTCAAAGGTCAGGAAGGAGGAGAGCAGTAATGGATCTGAACAAAATCAGAAAGATGACAGATCAGGAAAGGACTGCTGAACTCGAAAGAATGAAGCAGGAGCTCTTCAACCTGAGATTCCAGCACGTAACAGGACAGCTGGAGAATCCTGTAAGGATGAGAGAAGTCAGAAGAGATATCGCCAGAGTAAAGACCATCATGAGAGAGGTCGAACAGGGCAGGAACGCATAGAAAGGAGGAGTGCTGACAAATGGATAGAAACAGCAGAAAGACCAGGATCGGTATCGTTACAAGCGATAAGATGGATAAGACCATCGTGGTCGCGACAGAAGACATCGTCAGACACCCTCTCTACGGTAAGGGCGTCAAGAGAACTGTAAAGTTCAAGGCTCACGACGAGAACAACGAGTGTGGCATCGGCGATAAGGTCATGATCATGGAGACAAGACCTCTGTCCAAGGACAAGAGATGGAGACTTGTCAAGATCGTAGAGAAAGCTAAGTAAGGAGGCAACGCAAAATGATTCAGACAGAAAGCAGATTAAGAGTTGCCGACAATTCCGGAGCTAAGGAGCTGCTCTGCATCAGAGTTCTCGGAGGCACAGGCCGCAAGTATGCAAACATCGGCGACATCATCGTATGCACCGTTAAGGATGCTACTCCGGGCGGAGCCGTCAAGAAGGGCGATGTAGTAAAGGCAGTAGTTGTAAGGACCAAGCGCGGCACAAGAAGAACTGACGGTTCGTACGTCAAGTTCGATCAGAACGCAGCAGTCATCATCAAGGACAAGAACGACAAGACACCGGTTGGTACACGTATCTTCGGACCTGTCGCAAGAGAGCTGAGAGACTGCGGTTTCATGAAGATCGTGTCACTGGCACCGGAAGTACTGTAGGAGGTGCAAGTGATGCAGATCAAAAAAGACGATATGGTAGTAGTGATCGCAGGCAAGGACAAGGGCAAGACAGGCACAGTCCTCAGGACGATCCCTAAGAAGAACAAGGTAGTTGTCGAAGGCGTGAACATGCAGACAAAGCATGCCAGGGCAACAAGGACATCCGCTTCGGAGATCAAGCACATGGAGGGACCTATCGACGCATCCAACGTCATGATCTATGACAAGGACGCCAAGGCCGCCACAAGGATCGGTCACGAAGTGAAAGATGGCAAGAAAGTAAGAGTCTCGAAAAAGAGCGGTAAGGTAATCGACTAGGAAAGGAGGAGCAGACGTGGAAATCAGACTTAAAGACAAGTATAAAAACGAAGTTTTCAAGGCCATGCAGGACAAGTTCGGCTACTCCAATCCTATGGAGGTCCCTAAACTGACAAAGATCACCATCAACATGGGTCTTTCGGAAGCAAAGGACAACGCCAAGGTGCTCGAGAGCGCAGTCAAGGAGATCGCGCTCATCGCAGGCCAGAGACCTGTAGTCACAAAGGCAAGAAAGTCCATCGCCAACTTCAAGGTCAGAGAAGGAATGCCGGTCGGAGCAAAGGTCACGCTCAGAGGCGACAGAATGTACACATTCGCCGACAAGCTGTTCAATGTATCTCTTCCGAGAGTAAGGGACTTCAAGGGTCTCAGCAGGAACTCGTTTGACGGCAGAGGAAATTACTCCATGGGTCTCAAGGAGCAGCTGATCTTCCCTGAGATCGTGTACGATGACGTTGATACGATCAAGGGCATGAACATCGTCTTCACAACGACAGCGAAGACGGACGAAGAAGCTCAGGCACTGCTCGAGCTCATGGGAATGCCGTTTGAGAAGAGCGTTAACTAGCATAGGAGGACAAGATGGCAAAGACTTCACAGAAAGTTAAGCAGACAAGAAAGCCTAAATATTCGACGAGGGCTTATACAAGATGCAAGGTTTGCGGAAGACCGCACTCCGTCCTCAAGAAATATGGCATTTGCCGTATCTGCTTCAGAGAGCTTGCTTACAAGGGCGAGATCCCTGGTGTCAAGAAGGCAAGCTGGTAAGATAATTTTCGCAGGCCCCATATATAAATAAGAAGATGGGGAACCGCGTTAAGAAAGGAGAACTAACTGTTATGTCAATGACAGACCCAATCGCAGATATGCTGACAAGGATCAGGAACGCAAACACCGCAGGTCACGCTTCCGTAGATATCCCGGCTTCGAAGATGAAGAAGTCGATCGCGGAGATCCTCCTCAAAGAGGGATTCATCAGCGGATATGAAGTAGTTTCTGACAATGCTCAGGGTACGATCAAGATCGATCTGAAGTACGGTCCTAACCGTGAGAAGACGATCATCGGAATCAAGAAGATATCAAAGCCTGGACTCAGAGTCTATGCTAAGGCAGACAGAGTGCCTAAGGTCCTCGGCGGACTCGGCATCGCTATCCTGTCGACTTCCAACGGTGTGATCACCGATAAGGAAGCCCGCAAGCTCGGAGTAGGCGGCGAAGTTATTTGTTACGTCTGGTAGTAAGGAGGAAGACAAAATGTCAAGAATTGGTGTTAGACCGATAACCATCCCTGCCGGCGTGGAAGTAACGGTAGCAGATGGTAACGTCGTGAAGGTCAAGGGACCTAAGGGAGAGCTTTGCTCCAAGGTCGGACCTGCTATGAAGGTAAAGATCGAGGACGGAACTCTCACAGTCGAGAGACCTGACGACAGCAGAGAGAACAGATCGCAGCACGGTCTGGCAAGAACTCTCATCGACAACATGATCACGGGAGTTACACAGGGTTACGAGAAGAAGCTCGTGATCGTAGGAGTAGGATACTCCGCAGCAAAGCAGGGCAAGAAGCTTGTCCTCAAGCTCGGATATTCCCACCCGATCGAGCTCGAAGATCCTGAAGGTATCACTACAGAGACTCCGGATGCAAACACTATCCTTATCAAGGGGATCGACAAGGCGCAGGTAGGCAACTACACAGCCGACATCAGAGCATGGAGACCGCCTGAACCATACAAGGGCAAGGGCGTCCTCTACGATGGCGAAGTCGTCCACAAGAAGGAAGGCAAGAGCGGAGTAGCAGCAGGCTAGGAAAGGAGGAAAGAAAATGGCAGATAAAAGCAGAAATGACAGAAGACTCAAGAGACATGCAAGAGTACGCAAGAACGTTTTCGGAACTCCTGAGAAGCCAAGAATGTGCGTGTTCAGATCGAACGCGAACATCTCGGTACAGATCATCGATGATGTGAACGGAAAGACCCTTTGCAGCGCTTCGTCGCTCGACAAGGATCTCAAGAAGGGCATCAAGTACGGCGGCAACAAGGAAGCTGCCGCGAAGGTCGGAAAGGCTATCGGAGAAAAAGCTGTTAAGGCTGGCATCAAAGAGGTCTGCTTCGACAGAGGCGGATACCTCTTCCACGGCAGAGTCAAGGAACTCGCAGATGCAGCACGCGAAGCCGGATTGGAATTCTAAGGGAGGATACGTAAATGCAGAGTAAAGTAGACGCATCCAAGCTCGAACTTACAGAAGAGATCGTAGACATCAGACGTGTTGCCAAGACCGTTAAGGGCGGCCGTAACATGAGATTCTCCGTCACTGTAGTTGTCGGAGACGGCGAGGGCCACGTAGGAATGGGCCTCGGCAAGGCTATCGAGATCCCTGAAGCTGTAAGAAAAGCTACAGAAGATGCCAAGAAGAAATTGATATACGTGCCTACAGTCGGAACGACAGTTCCTCACGAGACAGTAGGCGAGTTCGGAGCGGGCAAGGTCCTCATCATGCCTTCGGCAAAGGGTACAGGCGTTATCGCGGGTTCATCCGTACGTACAGTGCTCGAGGCTGCAGGAATCAAGGACGTAAGAGCCAAATCGCTCGGAACGAGCAACACCGGCAACATGGCCAGAGCGACAATGGAGGGCCTCAAGAACCTGACGACCGTCGAGGAAGTCGCAAAGCGCCGTGGAAAGACACCGGAAGAGATCATCGGATAGGAGGCAAGGGAAATGGCAAAACTGAGAATCACATTAGTCAAGAGCCCTATCGCTTGTCAGCCTAAGCAGAAGAAGACCGTAGAGGCTCTGGGACTCAAAAAGCTCCACCACTCGGTAGAGCTCGAGGATTCCCCTGCAACAAGAGGAGCCATCAACAAGGTTTCGCATCTGCTGAAAGTAGAAGAGCTGTAAGGAGGGCAAAGGCCATGAGAATTCATGAACTGAAAAAGCCTGAGGGCTCCACAAAGGCGCCTAAGAGAGTAGGTCGCGGCCAGGGTACCGGTCAGGGAACGACTGCCGGCAGAGGTATGAACGGTCAGAACTCCAGAAGCGGCGGCGGAGTAAGACTCGGCTTCGAGGGTGGCCAGATGCCACTCTATAGAAGACTCCCTAAGAGAGGCTTCACAAACAAGTGGGCAAAGGAATTTGCCGAAGTTAACGTAAAGGATCTCAACAGATTCGAAGACGGCGCAGTAGTTGACGCAAACGCTCTGCTCGAGAAGGGCCTTATCGGCAAGGCGCTCGACGGAGTAAAAGTGCTCGGCAACGGCGAGCTCGAAAAGAAGCTCACTGTCAAGGCTGAGAAGTTCAGCAAGAGCGCTGTTGAAAAAATCGAGAAGGCAGGCGGAAAGGCAGAGGTCATCTGATGGAATTTGTTAAGACATTCTCTAAAGCATGGAAAATACCGGAGATTAGACAAAAGATCATCTTCACACTTCTGATGCTGCTGGTATTCAGGATCGGGTCCAATATCCCGGTCCCGGGTATCGATAGAGAGTATCTTGCTCAGATGTTTTCGGGAGACACGGGACTGCTCGACCTGTTCGACCTGTTCTCGGGCGGCGCGTTCAGCAATTTCACGATATTCGCGCTTTCGATCACGCCGTACATCACGGCGTCGATCATCGTCCAGCTTCTGACCATCGCATTCCCGTATTTCGAAAAGCTCGCTCATGAGGGAGCTGAGGGACGCAAGAAGATGGCAACGATCACAAGGTATATGACCGTAGTGCTCGCAGTCATCCAGGCCATCGGACTGACCGTAGGTCTGTTCAGAAGGGCGATCATAGACTCGAGTCCGTTCAACACGATCGTGATCATCGTCGTACTGACCGCCGGCACATCGTTCCTGATGTGGCTCGGCGAGCAGATCAACGAATACGGGATCGGAAACGGTATCTCGCTGATAATCTTCGGCGGTATCGTGGCGAGACTCCCGTCCGCAGTCAGAGGCATAGCGGCACAGGTAAGAGAAGGAGCCGTTTCGATGGTTGCGGTCATCGTGCTTATCATCGTGGCTGTGCTGGTAACGATGGTGATCATAGAGATGCAGCAGGGTGTCAGAAAGATCCCTGTGCAGTACGCAAAACGCGTGGTGGGACGCAAGATGTACGGAGGCCAGTCGACTCACATTCCTATGAAGGTGAACCAGGCAGGCGTTATCCCTATCATCTTCTCCATCTCGCTGCTGCAGTTCCCGCTGACGATCACATACTTCTTCCCGAATTCGTCATTCACGGATTTCGTGAGCAAGTATCTGTCGCCTTCAGGCAACCCGGGCGTATGGATCTATGCAGGACTGAACATCGTACTCACAATGTTCTTCACATATTTCTACACTGCGATCATGTTCAACCCGGCAGACGTTGCCGACAACATGAGGCAGAACGGCGGATTCATCCCGGGCATCAGACCGGGTGCTGCGACAGTGGAATACCTGTCAAAGATCATGAGCAGACTCTGCTTCGCAGGAGGCCTTTTCCTGGCGGCAGTTGCCACGCTTCCTACCATCGTGAGTGTGTTCACACCGTTCAACTTCGCGTTCGGCGGTACGTCACTGCTGATCATGGTGGGCGTCGCGCTCGATATCGTACAGCAGCTTGAGAACCAGATGCTGATGAGGAACTATCAGGGTTTCCTCAAATAATATTATTGGACAACAACTCTTCGAAAAACCGGGTGTTGGCCAATACCCATCTGATAAAGTGGAGGAAAGGAGTACAAAGTGAGAGCAGTACTTTTAGGACCTCCGGGTGCGGGCAAAGGCACCCAGGCGGTAAGACTGGTCGAGAAGTACAATGTACCGCAGATCTCGACCGGAGATATCTTCCGCAGGAACATCAAAGAAGGCACAGAGCTCGGAAAGAAGGCTCAGGAGTACATGAACGCCGGCAAGCTCGTTCCGGATGAGCTGGTAGTAGACCTGGTAAAGGACAGGCTCATGCAGGATGACTGCAAAAACGGATATCTGCTCGACGGATTCCCGAGGACTATCTTTCAGGCCGAGGAACTCGATAAGTTCCTCGCAGAGCAGGGTCAGAAGCTCGACGCGGTCATCAACTTCGAGGTAGGCTACGATACGCTTATCGAAAGGCTCACCGGCCGCAGAGTGTGCAAGGAGTGCGGAGCAGGCTACCACATCAAGAACATGCCTCCGAAAGTCGAAGGCGTATGCGACAAGTGCGGAAGCGAGCTCGAACAGCGCAAGGATGATACGAAAGAGACAGCTGTCAGCAGGATCTCGGTATATGAGGAATCGACGGCTCCGCTGATCGATTATTACACCGGGACAGGAGCGCTCAGAAACTTCAACGCCGAGAAAGAACCTGACGAGCTGCTCAAAGACATCGTCACGGAGTTAGGAGCGTAAGCTGCATGATCGTTATCAAGTCAAAACGCGAGATCGAACTGATGAGAGAGCCATGCAAGGTCACGGCAGAACTGCTGAAAGACCTTGAGGCCTACATCGAGCCCGGAAGGACCACGATGGATATCAGCGAGTTCGTCGAAAAGCGTATAGAGAGTCACGGAATGACACCGACATTCAAGGGTTACGGCGGATTTCCCGCCGCAGCCTGCGTGTCAGTCAACGAGGAAGTCATACACGGCATACCTTCTAAAGCAAGGGTCCTGAAGGAAGGCGACATAGTAAGCATCGACGTGGGTGCGACCTGGAAAGGCTATAACAGCGATGCGGCCCGCACATATCCCGTCGGAACGATAAGCGCCGAAGACCGTAAGCTCATCGATGTCACAAGGCAGAGCTTCTTCGAAGGGATCAAATACGCGATGGAGGGATACAGGATCGGAGACATCGGGCACGCGGTGCAGCAGTACGCCGAGAGCTTCGGGATGGGAGTCATCAGAGACTACACCGGCCACGGCACCGGCACCAGGCTCCACGAAGATCCGTTCATCCCTAACTACGGCAAGGCCGGCAAGGGTGCGAGGATCGAGAGAAATATGACTCTCGCGATCGAGCCGATGATAGCGCTCGGCACATACGAGGTGAGAGTGCTCGGCAACGAATGGACCGTAGTGACCACCGACGGACGCAACGCCGCTCACTATGAGAATACTGTTCTGGTGACTGACGGCGAACCCGAGATAATGACTCTGTAGCAGGAGGGACCAAATGGCTAAGAACAATACTATAGAGGCGATGGGCACCGTAGTCGATGCGCAGCCGAATGCAATGTTCAAGGTAAGGCTCGACAACGACTTCGAAATACTCGCTCATATTTCCGGAAAAATCAGAATGAACTACATACGAATACTGCCTGGCGACAGGGTGAAGGTGGAACTTTCGCCTTATGACCTGACCCGCGGCAGGATAACATGGAGGGAGAAATAACTATGAAGGTACGCGCATCTGTAAAGCCTATGTGCGATAAGTGCAAGATCATCAAGAGACATGGTCGTGTTATGGTTATCTGCGAGAATCCTAAGCACAAACAAAGACAAGGCTAATAGACATCAGGGGCAGCGCATCAGCAATGCTCTGCTCGCTGGTTCTCGGATCTGCCATTGCATCCTTGGTCTCTTACGAGCGCGGGGAGTTTTCGACGTCGCGCTGGGTACCGGGACTCCGTCTCAAACATCCAGCCGCTTCGCTGCGTTCCCGCGGTGCAGCTGGCAAGATCCTCGAACACGCTCGCGTCGCATTGCTGATGCGCTGCGTTTCGAAAAAAGTACAATAAAAAGCATTGCAAAAATGCTACTATTAAGTGTTCGCGCGTAACCCAGGGTTTAAGTATGCCTTGGGCGTTCGCACGCTGACAGACACTGTTGAAAAGCCCTGCAGAACCGGGTTTGCAGAACAAGGCTTAAAAGTACACGGAACACCCGTCTGTATCGCCCCCGGGAAGGCGACGGAAGATGGGAAAGGAGGAAAAACATGGCAAGAATTGCCGGAGTGGACCTGCCTAGAGACAAGAGGATCGAATACGGTCTGACTTACATCTACGGTATCGGGCTCACGACATCCAGAGAGATCCTCGCTAAAGCGGGGGTTGATCCTGACATCAGAGTCAGAGATCTGACAGAAGAAGACGCCGGTAAGATCAGAAGAGTCATCGATGCTGACTACATGGTAGAAGGTGACCTCAGAAGAGAGGTTTCTCTTAACATCAAGAGACTCATGGAGATCGGATCCTACAGAGGCATCAGACACAGAAGAGGACTCCCTGTAAGGGGTCAGAAGACGAAGACGAACGCAAGGACCCGCAAGGGACCGAAGCGCCTCGCCGGAAAGAAGAAATAAGGGGAAGGAGGTATAAGTTATGGCAGCTGTTAAGAAAACAGTACGTAAGAAGAAAAGAGAACGTAAGAACGTTGAACGTGGCCAGGCTCATATCCAGTCCACCTTCAACAATACGCTGATCACACTGACCGACATGGACGGAAACGCACTCAGCTGGTCCAGCGCCGGATCGAACGGATTCAGGGGCTCCCGTAAGAGCACACCGTTCGCGGCAGCAGAGGCAGCTACAGTAGCGGCAAAGGCGGCCATGGAGCACGGCCTCAAGACAGTAGAAGTCTACGTCAAGGGACCGGGATCCGGAAGAGATTCCGCAGTCAGAGCACTTGAGACTGCAGGCCTCAAGGTAACCATGATCAAGGACATCACACCGATCCCTCACAATGGTTGCCGTCCGCCTAAGAAGAGAAGAGTCTAATCGGGAAGGAGGAGCATAATATATGTCAAGAGATAGAGGACCTGTACTGAAGAGAGCCAGAGCTCTGGGCATCGAGCCTCAGTACCTGGGTGTAAATAAGAAATCCAAAAGACATGGCGCTGTAAGACGGCGCAAAAAGAGCGAATACGGAATCCAGCTGACCGAGAAGCAGAAGGTAAGATTCACTTACGGACTCAGCGAGACTCAGTTCCGCAACCTGTTCGACAAGGCATCGAAGAGAAAAGGCGGAGCCGGTGAGAACCTCCTCATCATGCTCGAGAGCAGACTCGACAATGTTGTATTCAGAATGGGATTCGCAGCTACAAGAAGAGAAGCCAGACAGCTGGTAAACCACGGTCATTTCCTGGTAAACGGCAAGAAGGCAGACATCCCTTCGATGGAGCTCAAGGCCGGTGACGTCGTATCCGTCAAGGAAAAGTCGCAGTCATCCCCTAAGTTCACAGAACTCAAGGAAATGATCATCACTACTCCTGCATGGATCGACCTTAATCTCGACAAGTTCGAGGGCAAGATCACCAGAACTCCTGAGAGAGAGGACGTTGACCTTCCTATCGAAGAGCACTATATCGTAGAGTTCTACTCGAGATAGCAGTCTTAGCCGGCACCAGTCCGGCGAATGGAAGTCGTTTCAACTGAATATAGCAGGAGGAAGAGAATGATCGAAATTATTAAGCCAACAATTACCAAGGAAGTTGATGACAACGGTCGTTATGGTAAATTTGTGATCGAACCTCTTGAGAGAGGATACGGGACAACTCTCGGAAACTGCATGAGAAGAGTTCTTCTCAGCTCGCTCCCGGGCGCAGCGATCACAAGCGTCAAGATCGACGGGATCCTTCATGAATTCTCGACGATCCCTGGCGTCAAAGAAGATGTCACAGAGATCATCCTTAACCTCAAGAGACTCGCAGTCAAGGTGGACGGAGATGAGGACAGAAGAGCCATCATCAACGCCGTCGGACCATGCGAAGTCACGGCAAAGGATATACTTGTGGACGCGGATACCGAGATCTTCAATCCGGATCTGCACATCGCCACACTTGCCGACAACGCAACGCTGGTAATGGAGATGAACATCGCAACGGGCAAGGGCTATGTTCCTGCAGAGCAGAACAAGACTCCGGAGACCCCTATAGCGGTCATTCCTGTGGATTCCATCTTCACACCGGTAAAGAAAGTCAACTTTACGGTTGAGAACACAAGAGTAGGTCAGGTCACAGACTTTGACAGGCTCATAATCGAGATCTGGACAGACGGTTCGATCACACCTGAAGAGGGCGTGTCGATCGGAGCCAAGATCATTCAGGAGCACCTTGAGCTGTTCATCGGCCTCGGTGCGGAAGTCAGCGACATGAAGTTCATGATCGAAAAAGACGAGGACCGCAAGGAAAAGGCGCTCGTCATGGCGATCGAGGAACTCGAGCTGTCCGTACGTTCATTCAACTGCCTGAAGAGAGCTTCCATCAACACTGTTGAGGAACTGACTCAGAAGACAGAGGAAGACATGATGAAGGTAAGGAACCTCGGCATGAAGTCGCTGGTAGAAGTTAAAAACAAACTCGCTGAGCTGGGTCTTTCCCTCAAGCCGAGCGATGAAGAGTAATCGAAAGGAGCATATCGATGAAGGGTTATAAAAAGCTGGGCAGAAATTCTGCACACAGAAAATCCATGCTGAGAAACCTCGTCACCGATCTTTTCAGAGAAGGCAGGATCACAACGACTGACATGAGAGCCAAAGAGGCAGGACGTCAGGCAGAGAAACTCATCACGATCGCAAAGAAGGGCGACCTTCACGCGAGAAGACAGTGCCTCGAGTATCTGTTCGATGAGGATGTTGTGACAAAACTCTTCGATGAGATCGCTCCGGGTTATGAGGGCCGCAACGGCGGATACACAAGGATCCTCAAGCTCGGACCTAGACAGGGTGACAACGCTGAAGTTGTTTATCTCGAGCTGGTCTAGTCAAAACTAATCAAAAACTGCGTCGGATGACCGGCGCAGTTTTTTAATGACACAAGAACCCTGTCGGCATGCTCTTTTTTGTGCACAGAACGCGAATTGACCAGTAATGAGGTCTATGAAATTGAGATGTAAAGTGGTAAAATCTTCGGAGTGATTTGTAAGGGCAGACGTATCATCTGCCAAAGGAGTCAATGCTTATGACAAAACAGCAAAGGAAAAAAACGGCCCTGATATTTGCCGTCATAGCCATGGTCTTCATGATCTCGGCTATACTTGTCGGCAAAGTCGAAAAGAAGGAGACCATACAGGAGGTCATGAGGGACGCTGTCCTGCATGACATGAACAAGGTCAGTCTCTTCGGCATCATGGACGTCAATCCTGGATTCATCGCGGCCATCATCGTATCGTGTCTGCTGATAGTATTCGCACTGATATGCAGGATATTCTTCATACCGAAGTTCACGATGGTGCCGGGAAAGTTCCAGACGATACTCGAAACGGTCGTCGGTCTCTTCGACAACATGGCAAAGAGCAATTCGAAGAAGATCAACAGCTTCCTCGGTGCATATATCTTCGCGACCGGCGCGTATATCTTTACGGGCACGCTGTTCGAACTCTTCGGGCTGCAGGTAATGACCACAGCCGGCACGCCTATATCGCTTCCGGCGCCATGCTCGGACATAAACGGAGCGATCATGATGGGCTGCCTCTCGTATCTGGTCATACTGTCCGGAGGCATAATCGGCAA
>JAFRFA010000018.1:0-10513 GCA_017434585.1 Mogibacterium sp.
ATCATCTCGGGCGGACATCTCATAGAAGGAAGCCACGGCTATGCCGGCGAGATAGGGCATTTTCCGACTCACGCGGGAGTGAAGCCGAAATTCAGAGGAGACATGGGCTGCCACTACGAGAACTACGCTTCGACCGCGGCTCTGGTCAGGATGGCCGCAGAGATCGATCCAGAGTGGAAGAGCGGACGCAGGCTCTTCGGAGCGGCATCCTCGGGTAACAGGGAAGCGCTCGATGTAATAGACAGGTGGCTCGATGAAGTCGCTTACGGCATCATGGGATTCATCCATACCTTCGATCCGGAACTGGTGGTGATCGGAGGAGGCGTATCCGTTCAGGAAGAGCTTCTCATAGATCCTCTGAGAGAGAAGGTCATGGGCCTCATATACCCTGACTTTCTGGATGGCCTTGAGTTCAAAGCGGCCGAGCTTGGAAACGACGCGGGCATGATCGGCGCCGTCAGATACTTCATGATCACAAAGGGACGGGAGAAATAGGATATGGGAAAAGTAAAATGCAGCGAATCGATAGCCTTCAGGGCTATGTCGAGCATGTCCGATGACAACACGCTGATGAGCATACCGGCTATGCTGGATGCGGTACAGGACATCTCAGGGATACACGCATACAACATCGGCATAAGCGGCCCGGACCTCGAAGAGAAGGGGATATTCTGGATAGTGTCGAAACTGAAGCTGAGAATATTGAGAAGGCCGGCTGAGAACGAAGAACTCACGCTTTCGACATGGATACAGAAGCCCGACCGGGCAAGCACCGAAAGAGACTGCTCGTTTACAAAAGGGGATGAAGTGCTGGCCTACAGCAGATGCATATGGGCGGCTCTCAGAAGAGACAACGGCAGGATAGCGCAGATGAGCACGTTCTATCCGGCCTCCGACTTCGACATACCGCGCCCTGATGAAGAGCCTTTCACGAGGATAAGCAAGGACTTTTCGGATGCCGAAGAGATCGGCCGATACACCATACGCTCCGTGGACATAGACAGGGGCGGTCACATGAACAATGTGAATTACGTCAGGACAATGCTGGGCTGCTTCAGCTGCGGCGAGCTGAGGGATATGGATATAAGGTGCCTGGACATGCAGTTCCTCCACCAGTGCTACGAGGGCGAGACCGTCAGCATAAGAAAGCGCGAAGCAGATGAGGGTTTTGAGATCGGAGTGCTAAGCGGCGAAGGGGTCCTTGCCTTTGCCGCTGCGGTAAAATAGCAAGTAAAAAGACCGTCGCCTTCATTTGTCAGTGAGCTGACCGGAGGCGTGACGGTCTTTTGATTTGCATCAGAATGTTTTTCTGAGTATATATCTTTTCTTGCCGCCGTAGAGCTCTCTCTCGTCGACTATGTCGAAGTTCAGTACGAGGAAGTTGCGGTAGCTGTGCGGATTGTCAGGCGAGATCGTGGTCAGGGCCTCTGTCGCGCCCATCTCGGCCGCCATGCCGAGGCGCAGCTTGTTGAATATGCGCTGTATGCCGTAGCCTCTGTATTTCGGAGCGACCATGGTAAGATCCATCGAAACGGTCTTTGCGAGCTGCTCGCGGCTGTAATTGAAGTGCTTGCCGTAGTTCTCCGGATTGTCAGGATCATTAGGTATCATGACTGAATATCCGGCGACTTCGCCGTCGCACTCCGCGATCATGCAGATGTCGTGTTCGAGCTGTCCCAGCGATTCTTCTCTTGAGAATGTCGCATAAAGATCCTTGTCAGGCAGAGCCTCGACTATCGCGTCCTGAAGCGACAGCACCTTGTCGAGGTCATCAGGCGTAGCTCTTCTGAAATCCACGAAAAGCTGTTCGCCCTTGCCGCCTATGGTCTCATATCTGAAAGGCAGAGTCTTCATAAATATTCCTCCGTTCGTGTCCTGTTTGAAATACCCGTGTTATGAGCTAACTTTAGCATCCGCCGAAGTGCTCAGTCAACAAAAAGCAGGCTCCTGTCTCATTGCCCGCGCTGTGCACCTGTGTTACAATTATCTGACCGAAAAACATAAGATATCGAGAACAACAGACAGAATATACAAGGAGGGACACCATGGAAATGAAATTCTTGAGATGCGCGCATTGCGGCCAGATCGTTGCTGTCGTGAAGGGCACCGGAGTGCCTGTTATCTGCTGCGGAGAGCCGATGCAGGAGATCGTTGCGGGGACGACCGACGCTGCAGTCGAAAAGCACGTTCCTGTATACGAGGTCAAGGGCGATACAGTCTGCGTAAAGGTAGGGGCCGCAGAGCATCCGATGCTCGAAGAGCACTACATCGAGTGGATCGCGCTCAAGACAGAGCAGGGCAACCAGCGCAAGGCTCTGAAGCCGGGAGACAAGCCTGAAGCGTGCTTCAGGATTTGCGATGGCGACAAGGTAGAGGCTGTATTCGCATACTGCAACCTGCACTCTCTCTGGAAGGCATAAAGATCCATTTGATCAAAGGAGACGAAATATAATGTTTATTACAAAAGATATCCAGTACGTCGGCGTCAACGATCACCAGGTCGATCTCTTTGAGGGACACTACATCGTTCCTGAAGGCATGGCGTACAACTCATATGTCATCTGCGGCGGCAAGACCGCTGTCATGGACACGGTCGATGCCCACTTCACGGATGAATGGCTCGGCAACATCAAAGGCGTCCTCGGAGACAAGGCTCCGGACTATCTGGTCGTCCAGCACATGGAGCCTGACCATTCCGGAAGCATAAGATCCTTCATGGAAGCGTATCCTCAGACGACTATCGTATCGTCGCAGAAGGCGTTCAGCATGATGGCAAACTTCTTTGAGGGAGAAGACTTTGCCGACAGAAGGATCGCCGTCAAAGAGGGCGACACTCTCGAACTGGGAACGCACACTCTCAGCTTCGTCGCCGCTCCGATGGTCCACTGGCCTGAGGTCATCATGACATATGATTCGGCAGACAAGGTGCTCTTCGCTGCAGACGGATTCGGCAGATTCGGAGCGCTCGATGTCATCGGCGAGACAAGTAAGGATGACGACGACTGGGCATGCGAGGCAAGACGCTACTACTTCGGCATTGTCGGCAAGTACGGCATGCAGGTGCAGGCGGTGCTCAAGAAGGCAGCCGGGCTCGATATCGAGATCATCTGCTCGCTCCACGGTCCTGTGCTCGTGCACGATCTCGGATACTACATCGGCCTCTACGATACATGGTCGAAGTACGAGTCCGAGTCGGAGGGCGTCGTGATCGCATACACCTCGGTATACGGCAATACGAAGAAGGCTGTCGAGCTGCTCGCAGACAAGCTCAGAGAAAAGGGCGTGCCTGCGGTAGAGGTCACAGACCTCGCGAGAGACGACATGGCAGAAGCTGTCGAGGATGCGTTCAGATATGACACCGTCGTATTCGCGACTACGACCTTCAACAACGACATCTTCCCGTTCATGAAGGAATTCATCAATTCGCTAGTCGAGAGGAACTACCAGAACAAGAGGCTCGCGTTCATCGAGAACGGATCCTGGGCTCCTCAGGCGGCAAAGGTGATGAAGGGCATGCTCGAGGGCTGCAAGAACATGACTTATGCTGACAACGATGTAAGGATCGTCTCGGCTCTGAACGATGAGAGCAGGGCGAAGATCGAGGCTCTGGCCGAAGAACTTGCTGCCGCATATAAGTAGAAGAAGCTGAAGAGCGGCCGGACGCGATGTCCAGCCGCTCTTTTTCAGGACAGCATGGACAGAACTGTAAAAAAGAGGATCAGAAGAGCGGGGTACACGGCGGCCCAGTGGACCTGGGGGCTTCCCCAGACCCTGATCGGGTCGGTGGTCTTTCTCGTGCACAGAAAAGATGCCCACCGCGATCACAGAGGCGCCTGCCTGACTGAATGGGAAAGGGACGACGGTCTTTCGCTCGGTAAATTCATCTTTGTTCCGAAAGGGGAAAAAGAGCCTCTCATTGATCACGAGTACGGACATACGCTCCAGTCGCTCATACTCGGTCCTGTCTATCTGCTTCTGGTCGGCGCTCCGTCTTTTATCTGGATGAGGATACCGTTCTTTGCCCGGAAAAGAAAAAAGACAGGCAAGTCGTATTACTCACCTGTCTTTGAAAAGACCGCAAACCGTCTCGGCAGAACTGATATCCGCTGAGATCCTTTACCTGATGAATTTATCGATGGCGTTGTTCAGCTCTTCGATGGCTGCAGCGTCATCGTTTTTTACTGCCTCTACCATGCATGTCGAAAGGTGCTCCTTCAGTATGACCCTGCTGACCGAATTGATAGCGGACTCTATCGCCGAGAGCTGGATAAGAACCTCGGAGCAGTCGCGTCCGTTCTCGACCATGCGGCGTGTCGACTCCATGTGGCCTATGATGCGGGCCATCCTGTTGAGCACCGCCTTTGTGTGATCTGCCGAATGGATGTGGCCGTGGTCGTGAGCGTGAGAGGCGTCCGCGTGCACGTGGGTGTGCGTATATTCGTGACCGTTCTCATCCACATGGCTGTGCTCGTGGATGTGTTCGTGACCGTGCGCATGGACATGCTCGTGATCGTGCGCGTGTGTATGATCGTGTGTGTGATTGTCAGACATGATATCCTCCGCTTGTCTTTTACCGGCATCCCCGGTCAGTTGTATACACGGAAATGATAACAGATTATGCGGAGAAATATAACCCTCCCCGGGGCTTGATGCCCTTGCGCCGTGCATCAAAGCCTATGCAAAAAACGGGGATTAATGTATAATCTGATTTACGGCGGAAGTGCGCCGGACATAGAGACAAGGAGGCTAACATGACGGACTCTGAAAAGAAAAAGATCATTGAGGAAGGCGAGCCTGCGCAGAAAGCGGTAGAAGAAAAAGGCGAACCTACCATCGACAAGAAATATCATCTGCTTGAATCCGGCAAGGCGAGGGAGATCATCGAAAGAGCGATGAACCTTGCCAGAGAGGAGATCCCTAAGGGCGCAGTCGCGACATACATCCCTGAGCTCGGCAAGGAGGACCCTCACCAGCTCGGTATCTGCCTCTATCCTCTCAAGGGAGAGAAGATCTGTCTCGGAGACTACGACGCGCGTTTCACCATGCAGTCGGTGTCCAAGGTGATCATGCTGATAGTGGCGCTCGAGGTATGCGGACTGAAGAATGTGTTCAGAAAGGTCGGCATGGAGCCGTCCGGAGAAGCTTTCGACTCCCTGGTAGAACTCGATGTCAGCGATTCCAAGCCGTACAACCCTCTGATCAACTCGGGGGCGCTGGCCGTCTGCGGACTGCTGCTTCCGGAAGTGTCCTTCCAGGACATGCTGAGATACACTCGTAATATTTGCTCTGACAGCGGCATCGAACTTAACGAATCGGTCTTCGACTCTGAGATGAAGACCTGCTCGCGCAACCGCTCCATCGCATATCTTCTCGAGAGCAAGGGCATCATCACGACTGACGTCGAAGATACCCTGAGGTTCTATACCAAGATGTGTTCGATGAACGTCACTGCGGAGTCGCTTGCAAACCTGGGCAAGAAACTCGCAAACGACGGTGTGTGCAACCTCGACGGAAAGAGATATATGTCATCGAGGACGGCCCGTATCGCAAAGACGCTGATGCTGACATGCGGCATGTATGACGGCTCCGGAGCGTTCGCGATCAAGGTCGGCATCCCGACAAAGTCCGGAGTCGGCGGAGGGCTTCTCTCGGTATCCGACAAGCGTGCGGGCATCGGAGTATTCGGTCCGGCGCTTGACGCTCAGGGCAACAGCATCGCCGGATGCAAGCTCCTGAGAGAGATATCGAACGAGCTGAGGCTGAACCTCTTCTACGATCCTGAATGGGACAAGGAAGAAGACGATGACGAAAGTGTCATGACGACGATCAAGGAAAAATCCGTGATGTAACGTAGTTTTTGTATAGAAAAGGAAAGGCCGAATTGAACATCACAGTATACTGCGGGGCGCTCGACGGGGGCGATCCCGAATTCACAAAAAGGGCATACGAACTCGGCGCGTGGATGGCTGACAACGGCCACAGCCTCGTATACGGAGCAGGCAACGCCGGCATGATGGGTGCAGTCTCGGACGGAGTGACCGACAGGGGAGGCACGACCATAGGAGTTACTCCGGAATTCTTTGTTATGGCCGAAGCGACCAGAGATGACCTGACGGAGCTCATCATTCCGGGCGACATGTCAGAGCGCAGAAAGGTCATGATAGAAATGGGCGATGCCTTTATCGCTCTTCCGGGCGGAATGGGGACGCTCGACGAGATAAGCGAGGTCATCACGTACAAGAGACTATCGCTGCTCGGCAGGATCAACAAGCCGATCATGATGTACAACGTGAACGGCTTTTACGACAACTTCTTCCGCATGCTCGATGACATGACGGAACAGGGCTTCTGCCGCAGGGTCGACCGCGACAACGTGATAGAAGTCAGATGTATAAAGGATATTGAGAACGCGCTCGCGGAGGCCGGCAAAGCCGATACCACCGTGAACATACTGGACGAGAGATAAAATAGCAGATGAAGAACCTCTTTAAAACACTGATCCCTTACAAATGGACTGCGCTGCTGGTGCTCATGCTCATGGCAGGGCAGGCTTTTTGTGAAATGAATCTGCCGCAGTACACGCAGGCTCTCATCGATACGGGGATACAGAACAGAGGTATAGAGCACATAGTGCCTGAGGCGATAACCGAAAGCGAGTTTCAGGCGGCATCCGGATACATGGACGCTGACGAAAAAGCGCTCTGGGAGGATTCCTTCGAAGAGACGGGCGAAAAGAACGATAAGGGCGCTGCTGTGTTGAAGAGAAAAGACATGACTGAAGACGAACTCGATGCGCTCGACGAAAAGCTCATAGGCCCTGTTGTGAGCCGCTACGCCGCAAAGAACGGAGAGACTCTTTCCGACGCCGAGGCCTATGCAGGCTCGGATGAGGGAGCCTTCGCCGACGGAAGGGGAAGCACTTCGGCCAACAGGAACCTCATGGCTATGGGCATAAGGTATGCCGGCGACTGCGATGAAGAGGCGGGGCTCGATCTTCTTGAGATACAGAACGATTTCATGTGGCGCTGCGGAGGCATGATGCTTCTGATGTCGCTCATCGTGATGGTGTTCACGACTCTCATCTCGCTGCTGTCGGCCAGAGTAGGCGCGAGCATCGGAAAGGACCTGAGATACAGGCTTTATTCGAACGTCATGTCGTTTTCGAACGCCGAGATGGACGAGTTCAGCACATCCTCTCTCATAACGCGCGCCACCAACGACATACAGCAGGTACAGATGACGTCCACTATGATACTCAGGATGGTGCTCTTCGCTCCGTGCATATGCACGTGGTCGATCATCAAGGTGTACCAGATGCACGCTCACATGGACTACATCGTGGTGACGGGCGTCCTTACCATACTCGCAATGGCAGGCCTGATGCTCGCTGTGGCCATGCCTAAATTCAAGGTCATGCAGTCTCTCATAGACGCGCTCAACGCTGTGTCGAGAGAGATACTGACCGGCATACAGGTCATCAGGGCTTTCGGACGCGAGAAGACCGAAGAGGAGCGCTTCGACAAGGCCAATACAGACCTCTACAGGAACCAGCTCTTCGTGAACCGCGCCATGATATCCATCACGCCTCTTCTGATGATCATAATGTACGGACTGAGCATATGGATCACATGGGTCGCCGCAGGCAGGATAGACATGGGAGAGATGCAGGTCGGCACGATGACTGCATTCATAGCATATGCCATGGAGATAGTATTCTCCTTCCTCATGATAGCCGGCATGGCGATATTCCTGCCTAGAGCCGGTATCGCGGCCGACAGGATATATGAGGTGCTCGAAAAAGAGACCAGCATAAAGGATGCAGAGAATGCGGAGGACATCCCTGAGGATGCCGAAGGGGTCATCAGGTTCGAGCATGTGTCGTTCAGATATCCGGACGCTGAAGAGAACGTCCTTACCGACATAGACTTCACCGCAAAGCCGGGCGAGACGACTGCGATCATAGGCTCGACGGGTTGCGGCAAGACTACTCTGATAAAGCTCATCCCGAGGTTCTTCGACGTGACCGGCGGCCGCATCACGGTCGGCGGCAGAGACATTAGGGAAGTGACTCTCGAGTCGCTCAGGGATGAGATAGGCTACGTGCCGCAGAAGGGAATACTCTTCTCGGGCACGGTCGCCGACAATATCCGCTGGGGCAAAGAGGACGCGACGGATGAAGAGGTAGGGTCTGCGGCAGAGACCGCGCAGGCCGCAGCCTTCATAGATGAGAGGCCGGAGGGATACGGCCGCGAAGTCTCCCAGGGCGGAGCCAATGTATCCGGAGGCCAGAAACAGAGGCTCGCTATAGCAAGAGCCGTGATCAAAAAGCCTAAGATATTCCTGTTCGACGACTCGTTCTCGGCTCTCGACATGAAGACGGATGTGGCGCTCAGAAAGGCGCTTGCCGAAAGTACGGAAGACAGCACGAAGATAATAGTCGCGACAAGAGTGGGGACAATACTCCACGCGCAGCAGATAATAGTGCTCGACGAAGGCCGCATAGTCGGCAAGGGCACACACGAAGAACTCATGGAGAGCTGCGATATCTACAGGGAAACAGCCATATCCCAGCTTTCAGAGGCGGCGCTGGCCTGATCTGAAGAAAGGATCCGATGACGGACAGGGACGAAAAGGGAAAAAAGGAATACGAAGCGCCTGAAGAAGAGGTGAAGACCGGTCAGGGCGACGGCAGCAGGCAGCGCCGGGGCGGACGCGGTCCGAGCTCCATACTCGCTCCGGGCGAGAAGCCTAAGGATTTCCGCAAGGCGGTGATGGATACGCTCAGCTATATGGGCGCGTACAAATTCGCCGTTGCGGTCGTCATTGTCGTGTCCGCATTCGCCACCGTGTTCGAGACGCTCGGTCCTAAGGTCATGGGAAGAGCGACGACTCTGCTGGCCGAAGGCGTCATGAACAAGATCCACGGCACCGGCGGCATAGACTTCGCCGCGGTAAGGAACGTTCTTCTGATGACTATGGCGCTGTACTTTGTAGGGGCTATCGCGCAGTACATCCAGGCCCTCATCATGACGAACGTCACCCAGAAGATAGTGTATAAGATGAGGCGCGACATCTCCGAGAAGATCGACCGCATGCCTATAGGATATTTCGAAAGGGTACAGACAGGAGAGATACTCTCAAGGATCACAAACGACGTTGATACACTCGGGCAGTCTCTGTCGCAGAGCATCTCGAACTTTATCTGGGCCATAGTCAGCATGGCCGGCATCATAGTGGTGATGCTCACGATCAACGTGACGATGACTCTGATCGCGCTTCTGGTGCTTCCTGTATCTGCGCTTCTGATGGGGCTTCTGATAAAAGTGTCTCAGAAGCACTTCGCTGCCCAGCAGAAATACCTCGGCATAATAGACGGTCAGGTCGAGGAGACCTTCTCGGGACACCTTGTAGTCAAGGCCTTCAACAGGGAGGCTCGCATGACTGAAGAGTTCGCGGAGTCGAACGAGAAGCTCTACGAATCGGCATGGAAGTCGCAGTTCCTCTCGGGTCTCATGAGGCCTCTGATGAGGATAGTCAGCAACCTCGGATATGCAGCCGTAGTAGTCGCCGGAGGCATCCAGTGCGTGAGGGGAGCCATAGGAGTCGGCGATATACAGGCCTTCGTGCAGTACGTGAAGAACATCGGACAGCCTATCCAGGACATCGCTCAGATAATGAACCAGGTGCAGTCCATGGCCGCTGCGGCCGAGAGGGTGTTTGAGTTCCTGAATGAAGACGAGGAGACCGACGCTCCGGGCGCGGCCGATGAGATGGGCGATATAAAGGGTGCGGTCGAATTCAGGCACGTGAGATTCGGATACAAAAAGGATCATCCGGTAATAAAAGACTTCAGCGCGAACGTCGAGCCTGGTCAGAAGATAGCCATAGTCGGTCCGACGGGCGCCGGCAAGACCACTATAGTAAAGCTGCTCATGAGATTCTACGACGTGGACAGGGGCGCGATACTGATAGACGGCAAAGACACGAGGGAATTCACCAGAAAAGAGCTGCGCGACAACTTCGCCATGGTGCTCCAGGACACATGGCTGTTCAGCGGGACTATCCGCGAGAACATACGCTACGGAAGAGAAGGCGCTACAGACGAAGATGTGATCGCGGCCGCAAAGGCGGCAAAAGCTCACCATTTCATCAAGACGCTTCCGGGTGGATATGATATGATGCTCAATGAGGATGCGACCAATATCTCCGAGGGGCAGAGGCAGCTGCTGACGATCGCAAGAGCGGTCATCGCGGACAAACGCCTTCTGATACTCGATGAGGCGACATCCTCGGTGGATACAAGGACGGAAGAAGAGATCCAGAAGGCGATGGATGCGCTGACGGAGGACAGGACCAGCTTCATCATCGCGCACAGGCTCTCGACCATCCGCAACGCCGACATGATATTCGTGATGGATCACGGAGACATAGTCGAACAGGGAAAACACGAAGAACTGCTTGCAAAGGGCGGTGCGTACGCTGAACTGTACAACTCGCAGTTCGAAGAAGTAGG
>JAFRFA010000132.1:0-7920 GCA_017434585.1 Mogibacterium sp.
ACTTGCAATACTTCATGAGTTCGATCCTGTCAGGATTGTTTCTCTTGTTCTTCATTGTATTGTAGTTTCTCTGCTTGCACTCTGTGCATGCGAGGATGACTTTCTGTCTAACGCCTGCTGCCATCTGTTTTCTCCTTAATCCTGTATAACGCTTGAAAAATGCGCCTTTCTCAATCAAAAGCTCGAAGCCCGGTCTCCCGTAACTCCGATCTTTCTCTTAAAGTCGCTCAATTACTATACTTGAGCGGCTTTCCCATGTCAAGCAATTTCTTGCGTTTTTTATTTGGTTCCTTCCGTCCGGGCGCGTCGTATGCCATACATAAGCACCGCTGCCGCGTTGGACGCGTTGAGAGAATTGATTTTGCCGTGCATCGGTATAGAGAGGACGAAGTCGCACTTCTCCTTTACCAGGCGCCCGACGCCCCTGCCCTCGTTTCCGATCACTATGGCTATAGGGCCTGTAAGATTGGCATCGTAGTATGTCTCTCCGTCCATATCGGCAGCGCCGACCCATATGCCTTTTTCCTGCAGTTCCTCAATGGTGCGGGCGAGATTGGTCACCTGTGCCACGGGCATGTTCTCTATAGCCCCCGCTGCAGAAAGTGCGACCGTCTGCGTGAGCGAAGCCGCCCTTCGCTTAGGGATGATGATCCCGTGGGCTCCCGCGCATTCGGCCGTCCTGATTATGGCGCCGAGGTTGTGCGGATCTTCTATCTCATCGAGGATGATCACGAAAGGATCTTCGCCTGAGGCTTCAGCCCTTTCAAATATGTCTTCGAGTTCCGCGTATCTGTATTCACTGACCTTGGCAGCCACTCCCTGGTGCTTCACGCCCGGGGCCATCGCATCGATCTTCTCTTTAGGCACAAAGTCGACTATGACGCCCTTTTCTTTAGCGAGCGCGACTATCTTCGATACCGATCCTTCAGATCCGTCCGCGATGAACACACGCTCGACTTCACGCTCGCCCGAAAGGACCTCGGTCACCGGATTGCGGCCGGCCACCACCTCGAGCCCGTCGCTGCCGACCTGCGGCCTGCGCTCTTCGTATGGCTCGTTCATATCATAGCCAAGCACCCTGCGAGAGTCGCCCCGTCCTCTGCCCGCGGTTTTTTTCGATGCAGGGGCCGGGGATCTTTTTCCCCCTGATGCCCTGCGGTCCGCCGGCTCATATGCCCCGCCGTAATCGCGGCGGTTCTTGCCGCCCCTCTTGGGAGCTCCTTTTCTGTCTTTATCGTTGAATCTTTTGTTGTCTCTCTTGCTCATGTCTGACCTGCCTGCTGATCTGTATTTTATTACAAGTCTATCCCGACCCCTATGTCGAATGTCAATTCCGGGTGCATGTCCTTTATCTCTTTGATGAACGCGTCTACTTCTTCATCCCGCTCGGCCACCGAGTAATCCGGCACGACCACGAAAGACACGATATCCTCTTCCTGATCCTTGGAGAAGGAAGTGACCTTCCTGATGCCCTTGTACTTTCTCGCTACGGCGATTATCCTGTCCCACTTCTCTATCATTTCCGGATCCGTGGTGTTCGTGCCGATGACACCGATGGATGTGAGGGTCACGCCCTGTTCGCCGGCTTTTTTGATGATCCTGCGGGTGAGCCTGCTTATCTCGGCAGCCGTAAGATTCTCGTCCACCTCTATATCAAGCGAGCCCACATAATAGTTCTCTCCGTAATTGTGCATCGCGAGATTGGATACGTTCATCACCTCTTCAAACCCCGCCGGTATGGCCGCTATCCTCTTTCTCTCATCATCGGCGAGCCTAACGCCGAGGATCTTGTCGATGCAGTCTTTTATCATGGTTGCTCCGGTATGCAGGATCATGAGCGAAATGATTATGCACAGATAATGCTCTATGTCTGTGCCCGTCACACGGTATATCGCTATCGCCGCGAGGATCGCCAGTGAGATCAGCGCATCTCCCATGCTCTCCGTGCCCGTCATTATCATGGCGTCGGAAGCCAGACTGCGCCCCCGTTTTCTCATGACAGTGCCGTATATGATCTTGCACACGAGAGAAACCACCATTATCGCTATGACCAGCGGGCTGTATTCCGGCGGCTCATGCGGATGGATGATGGTCTTCACAGCTTCCACCAGCGTTCTGGTTCCGACATACATTATTATCACCGTCACGACAAACGAGCTTATGTATTCCAGTCTGCCGTATCCGAGAGGATGGTCCTTTGTCCCTCTTTTGCCTGCGATGTACGATGAAAGTATCGTCAGCAGCGAAGAGATCATATCCGAAAGCGAATTGACTCCGTCGAGCATCACCGCATGTGCGCGGGCGACGATACCGGCTGTTATCTTCAGCACTGCCAGCAGCAGGTTCATGACTATGCCCGCTATGTTGTATTTTATTATTGTCCGGTTTCTGTCTTCAGTGTTTTGCATTTTTATATAGTCCTGAGTTCGGCCGTGAATCTGCCGTCATGTATCGTAAGCACCGCGTATCCGGGATACCATCCCCTTCCGGCCGAGCCCGGATTGAGAAGCGTCACGCCCCAGCTCTCGGTCAGGTTCTGCCGGTGGGTGTGTCCGAACAGCGCGATGTCCGCCTTTGCCTCGAGCGCCTGTGATGTGAGCATCTCAAGCCTTGAGTCGTACTTCACATCGGAGAGGTGTCCGTGGGTCATGTATATCCTCACGCCTTCAACCGTGACCAGCATGGAGCTTTCACGATTCGACCTGAAATCGCAGTTGCCTCTGACCGCATACACGGTCAGCTCAGGGAACGTCGCTTCGAGTTCAGCAATGTCCCCGTCTCCGTCTCCGAGAAAAAACACTGCGTCAGGCTTTTCGAGCCTGACCGCGTTCATCATATTTCCCGCGTATCCGTGGGAGTCTGAAAATACACATGCTTTCATATCAATCCCAGTTTCCTGAATGCCCACTCGATTCCGTCTTCGTTGACGGACGGACATACCATGTCACTTATCTCCTTCAGTTTAGGGCTTCCGCTGTCCATGCAGACACTCGTCCCCACCGCACGGATGAGTCCGATGTCCAGCATGCTGTCTCCGAAGCCGATAGTATCCTTCGCATCGCAGCCGAAAGACTTCGCGACCAGCAGCGCCGAGCTGCCCTTGTCGAACTTCCGGTTTATGATCTCGCCGAAGATGCAGTCCGGCTCCGAAAAGTCGTGGATGATGAATTCGAGTTCATCTCCGAGTTCAGCCATTGCGGCAGCTATGCGGTCCTCACCGGGGCTGACGAAAACCATCTTGTAGACCGGCCTTCCGTCGTACTCCGCCATGGTCTTCGGACCGAGATCTATCCAAACGGCCCGTATCATACGCAGAAGTTCCCTGTTGCGTCCGCTGTCTTCGAGATAGCGTTTAGCTCCCTCGTCGATGAACGCGGCATCCTTTGCCTCCATCTCAAGAAAAGCTCCGCCTTCCGAGAACAGCGTCACGAGTCTGCTTCTCTGCTTCTCCGTCAGAGGGCAGTCCTGCAGCACTTCCCCGCCGGCAAACACATACCCTCCGCAGCTTGTTATCCCTCCGTCGAAGCCGTATTTCAGGAGAGGCTCAAGCATCTCATAGTTGCGGCCCGAGCACGGAAAGACCAGATGTCCATGCTCCTGCGCTCTCTTTATCGCGCGGACAGCGCTTTCCGGCGCCTCCTGTCCGCCCGGGACAGTCAGCGTCCCGTCAACATCCAGAAAAATCAGTTTTCGTTCCATCGCCGCCTCAGTTCCCCTTTTTCCTGTATACCGTGAAGCGGTATGTAAGTCCGTTTTCCGTAACCGGTCCGCTTTCCGATTCGATCTCAAAGTCCGTATCATCATCAAAGTTCACGATGAAGGTATCGGCGTCAAGATCAGCGTCTATCTTCGTCACATAGAGCCTGTTGCACTCTTTGTAAAGGCTGTTGTACAGAGTCGCCCCGCCTATGAGGAACACATCATCCGGATCGTATTTTTCGAGTTCTTTTCTGAGCTCATCGATGCTGCAGACCGTGATGCATCGCTCAGCAGAAAAACCCCGCTGCGAGGTCAGGACATAATTGGTCCTGCCCGGCAGTCCTTTTCCCCCCGGCATGGATTCGAGCGTCTTTCTTCCCATCACGACGACCTTTCCCATGGTGTGGTCTTTGAAATACTTCATGTCAGTCGGGATGTGCGCAAGAAGCCCTCCGTTTTTTCCTATTCCCCAGCTGCTGTCTGCTGCTACTATGAGATCCATTACTTCTCCCAGCGGTTCACTATCATGGCGGTCCCTTCGTTTTCGAGGCGGCCGGCCCTGTACGAATACAATTTATCGGCATTGCACGCTGTGCATACGTTCGAGACCGAGATATGGTCTTCAGGCACCCCCGCCCTGAGAAGCGTCATGCGGTTCGCCTCCCTGAGGTCGAGGTGATATCTGCCGGAAGGATATCTTTTCAGGATGCGCTCCGCATCATCATGGCCCCACCGCTCCTCGAACTCATCGTATATCTCGTCGCCCATCTCGTAGCAGTCCACGCAGATCCCCGGGCCTATCACTGCATACATGTCAGCCGGATCGCAGCCGAAATTAACGATCATCCGCGCGATCGCCACGGCGGGGATCCTCCCGAGCGTGCCTTTTCTTCCGGCGTGCACAAGTCCGACAGCCTTCCTGACAGGGTCCGCAAGATATACAGGCGGGCAGTCCCCTCCGAACACTGTCAGAAGAGCATCAGGCAGATCCGTGACCACGCCGTCGACGTACTGCCTGTGCAGAGGCAGCCTTCTCGGCCACCTGATCCCCAGGTCATTTTCAGCCGCCACATGTACAAAGCTCGTGTGCTTCTGGTCAGTGACGCATTCGAAGTCTAAAGATGAGCCGAGCTGGCGCGCCAGCCTGTCCCTGATGTCCTGTATGACCGGCGCTGCCTCGCTGATGTCATCCCCTGCCATCAGGGTTGTCCTGAGACCTTCTGCACCTTCATTTTTTTCTTCGTCCCAGTTCACGAACCTGGTGGAAAAAAGGTTAGGCACACCGAGGCTGTCGAGCATACATGACGACAGATACGGAATGCCTTTCCTGTGTACAGTGAATATTTTCTTATCGTCTGAATATTTGAGTTCCATACATAAAAGATTCTATCATATATGAGATCTTCTGACCAACGAAAGAGGGAGCTTTCGCTCCCCCCCAAACGCTTTTATGAACGTTTTTTGTTTGTTTCAGCTGTTACTCCACCGGTTCTGCATTGCTGTCTGCTGTCGCGAGCGGGCTGTTGACCGCGCCTTCGCCGATCTTGTGCAGATAATCCGACAGATCCCTGTAGTCTGCATCCTGCTCCGAATCAGCGCCGTTCCACTGGACATCGGTCGGGTATATCGCGATGAAGCGCTTGTTCGTCTTTCCGCCTACGCCGGCCACGCTGTAGCTAGGTATGTTCTCGTACGAACTGTCATCGATATCGTAGGCCTGGATGGTCACGAGTTTTCCGCCGTAATCGTCTTCCTTCGCTGCTTTGAGGTAGAAAGTGACCGACTGACCGTCTTCGGCAGCTTCGTAGTCCCACTTGTCTGTGCCAGGCATCGTGAGCATGAAGTCATTGAAGTACAGATACTCGATCGATCCGTCATCGCTGGTCTTCTTCTCGAAGCCCTCCATGATGTTGTAGCCGTCTTTCTGGGTCTCTTCGAGCTTCGTCTCCTCTTTCGGCTCCTCTTTCGGTTCACTTTCCTGGCTGCCGCCTCCGCAGGCTGACAGAAGAGTCATGACCGACATGACGAGCGCAAGCATTACTACAAGAAATTTTCTGTGATACTTCATCTTTACTGCCTCCGTTTTCTGATCATTACGTCAACTGGTACTTTCTCCTGTCCCTTCACCTGTATCAGCTCAGTCAGAGTCCGCCGTCTGCAGCGGGCTGTTCACGGCGCCTTCGCCTATCTTATACAGATAATCCTTGAGCTCATTGTATCTGATCACGACCGATTCAAACTCCGGACTGACCTGCTGATCCGTAGGGTATACCGCAACGAAGCGCTTGCCCGAGTTCCGTCCCGTACCGGCCACGTGGTAGTCAGGCTTGCTCTCATATGACTTGTCATTCGGGTCATACGCCATTATGGTGACGAGCTTGCCGCCGTAGCCCGCGTTCTTTCCCGGAACGAATATGATGTCCACGCTGTCTCCGTGCGCCTCGTACGAGATATCGTCTGCATTTGGCAGAGTCAGCATGAAGTCGTTGAAGTACAGATACTGTATATCTCCGCCGGAGTTCGTGCTGCGAGAGAAATTCGTCATGACGTCATATCCGTCTGACGCAGCGGCAGGTGCAGGCTGCGGTTCAGGATCGCTGTCATAGCCGTTCTCCCTAAGATCCGCCTTGACTCCTTCAAGGATATCGAATGAACTGTACCCTCCGCCGCTGAGATCATATGTGATCAGCGTTTCGTATTTACCTGTGATGAACACAAGCGAATCATTGTATATATATCCGAATGCCTTGCCAGGGAACGATGTTTCTCCGACTTCCTTATCGGAATCTCCCTCTCCTGCAAGCAGAGTCTTATAGTCAGCATTGTAATACAGCGTGTTTGTGCCGTTCGACCACGGTACGCATGCAGCATGAGGTTTGTATTCCGTCTTTACCTCCGAAGATTCTTCCTTCTGCACATTGAACGCCATCACATGGTCCCCGCCGTTGTACACGAGATCCATCCCGGAGACCGTGAACTCCTTTGCACTGCCCATCTCTCCGATCTTTCTTGATTCGCTCAGGTCGGGCTTCATCACTACTACTGCACCGCTCTCGCCAAGGTAGTATATGCCTTTGTCGCTCACCTCAAAATCACTGACGTTCTCGACCGCTTTAGTCAGCTCGCCGCCGTCTGCAGGAGCGCAGCACAGAGCACCGTCATGAAGGAAGAATATCCTGTCGTCAAAGATCTCAAAGAAATCATCTCTGCCCGGAGCTTCTGTGTAATTGAGGATCTTTTCAGGATTCCAGCCCGTACTTTTGTCTGTGAACATATCTAGAGGATATCTGAACAGTCCGTCCGCTTCGGATATGTACAGAGCATCTTTATATATGGTCAGCGAATAGATGTCCGCCGACGCCGCTCCGATGCTCGACAGTCCGCTGATCTCACCGTCCCTGAGTTCTACTTTGCAGATCACGCTTTTGTATCCGAAGTATGCGGCGCCGTCCTGATCGACGAAGACTCTTTTTCCCACGGCTACGTTTTGTTGGATGCCTCCTGCTGTATCACCGCCTCCGCATGCAGGCAGCAGCATGATGACAGACATGACAAGAACCAGCATGATCACCGGGAATCTTTTATACTTTTTCAACACGATCCACCTCCCCTGTTTATTTATCGCTATCTTATTCTACTATATCGATGCACCTTTCGGGGGACGCATATTGAATTTGCTCTCTAATATATAAGAGTCTCCGAAGCCGCCTTCTGCTGCAAAGGAAAAGCAGCCTCTCAAAGAAGCTGCCTGTCTTTTCATTATGCTTATCTGTCATATCTCTTCTTTCTTTCGGCAGCTGTTTTCGGAAAAGCACATGTCTACCACAATAGTCTTCACGCTAATAATAGAACCTCACTCAGGCGGGTTGAAGAGGATTTCCGATAATGCCGTGACTATTCGGAAATCGATATGTTAAGATTCCCGTGCAGCACTAATATAACATTGAAAGAAATCTTTGGTCAGATCGGAGATCACATATGGAATTCAATGAAAAGCTGAACGAATATATTGCGATGCTCGGCGTCACGCGAAAGGAGCTTTCAAAGGCTTCAGGTCTGAGCGCCGCAACGATCAGCAGATACTGCTCGGGAGAACGCGAGCCGGGAGCGGGCAGCGATCAGATGAGCCGTCTGGCAGATGGTATCGCTTTGCTGGCAGCTGAGCGCGGCATCGACGGAATGGACAGGGAGACGGTAAAGGATATCCTCACATCATCTCTG
>JAFRFA010000133.1:0-2355 GCA_017434585.1 Mogibacterium sp.
AAGGTAGTTCTTGGTGACGAGACCAAGATCGAAGGAACAACACTGTACGTTCGTAAGGCAGCAGCAACTGAGGGCGCAGAAGCTCAGAAGCTCGTTCACAGCCTTGAACTCGACGTGATCACACCTGACAACTATCACGTATACTCCGAGACAGTAATGGACATCCAGCCGATCGCTACAAAGGAAGACGACTTTGAGCTTGGTGAGGGCGTTACAAGAGTACTCGACGGCGTAGTAATGATGGTAACAGGAATCACTGAAGAGGGAGTTCAGGTTGGTGAGTTCGGTTCTTCGGAAGGTTACATCGATGAGAACATGATGTGGGGACGTCCTGGCGCAGTAGACAAGGGCGAGATCATCATCAGAGCTCATGCCGTGATCGACAACAAGAAGAACATGGAGAGACCGGGACCTATCGCTATTCATACTGCAGTTGACCACGTAACTCAGGAGATCAGAAACGCAATGAAGAAGGATCTCACTGACGAGCAGGTCGTAGATACTCAGGTTATGAAGCAGGTTAGAAGACCTGGAAAGAAGAAAATCGTTATCGTTAAGGAGATCATGGGCCAGGGCGCTATGCACGACAACTTCCTGTTCCCGACAGAGCCTGTAGGCGTACTCGGAGCTAAGCCGAACGTAGACCTCGGTAACGTTCCTATAGCTGCTAACCCTCTCGAGGTTATGGATGGCTGCATCCACGCTCTTACATGCATCGGACCTGCTTCGAAGGAAATGTCCAGACACTACTGGAGAGAGCCGCTGGTTTACGAAGCAATCCACGATGACGACGTTGACCTGGTAGGCGTTATCTTTGTTGGTTCGCCGCAGGCTAACACAGACAAGTTCTACGTATCCAGAAGACTTGGCCAGATGGTAGAGTCCATGAACGTAGACGGAGCATTCGTTACAACAGAGGGATTCGGTAACAACCACGTTGACTTCACTTCCCATATCGAGCAGATCGGTAAGAGAGGCGTTCCGGTTGTCGGATTCTCATTCTGCGCTGTACAGGGAGCTCTCGTAACAGGTAACAAGTACTGTGATGCTATGGTCGACAACAACAAGTCGATGTCCGGTATCGAGAACGAAGTACTTGCATGCAACACACTCTGCCACGAAGACGCTATCAGAGGTCTGGCTATGCTGAAGGCTAAGATGGCCGGCGAGAGCATCAAGGCACCTGAGAGACAGTACACACACAGCGTCAAGGAGAACAACGTAGAGCTGATCGAAAAGGCTTACGGCACAAAGATGGAGCTTGTTGATAACGAGCAGGCACTGCCGATGAGCGAAAAGAGAAAGGCTAAATACGACTAATCTGAAAGGTAAGTTCGAAGAGAGATATGAAATACGGTGACAAAATAATAAGAATGGAAGGCATTATTGTCGAAGTTCACGACGGAAGTGTAGCAATCGACTTTAAAGGAAGACTGGGACATCTCAGGATCCCTAAGAGGATGATCATTTCCGATTACGACCTTGAGGTCGGTCAGGAGGTAGCCTGGAATATGAGTTTCATAGAACAGGAAAGCCCTGATGTCAACGAGAGATATCTCGAAACGATCGAACACGCTTCAAAACTCCAAAACGAAATGCACAGTAAAAACAATCAGGAGGATTAATACAAAATGAGTATGACAGTTGTAAAAGGATTACAGTCTGAGATATTCGTACCTATCACTCCTAAGCCAGTTTGGGCTCCTGTAACAAAGCCGCTCAGCGAGATGACAGTTGCTCTTGCAACAGCTGCCGGCGTACACAGAAAGGATCAGGAGAGATTCAACCTGGCTGGAGACTTCACATGGAGAAAGATCCCTAACGATTCCGAGGAAGACGATCTGATGGTAACACACGGTGGTTACGACAACTCCGACGTTAACAAGGACATCAACTGCATGTTCCCTATCACAAGACTTAAGGAACTCGCAGCTGAGGGATTCATCAAGGCTTGCGCACCGTACCATGCCGGATTCATGGGCGGCGGCGGAAACATCGAGAAGTTCACTAACGAAACAGGTCCGGCTGTAGCTCAGATGCTCAAAGAAGAGGGCGTTGATGCAGTTCTCCTCACCGCTGGATGAGGAACATGCCACCGCTCTGCAACAATCGTGCAGAGAGCAATCGAGGCTGCAGGTATCCCTACAGTTATTATCGCAGCACTTCCACCGGTCGTAAGACAGGCTGGTTCACCGAGAGCTGCTGCTCCTATGGTACCTATGGGCGCTAACGCAGGCGCACCTCACGATGTAGAGATGCAGACTGCTATCGTAAAGGCAGCCCTCGAGCTCCTCGAGACCATCGAGACTCCGGGCAAGATCGTATCGCTGCCTTTCGAGTATCACGCTGTGATCT
>JAFRFA010000134.1:0-55721 GCA_017434585.1 Mogibacterium sp.
AGAGCGCTGCCGAGCACTTCTGAAACGTTCATACCGGCAAGGAAGCACGGCATGTACGAGCCTTCGACTCTTCTGGGTCTTGATGAAACTCCGATGGCGGCGACGGATGATGCGTCCAGGCCGGTAAATAGATCTGCCGTGATCTCAGGGAGCCTGTTGGAATGTGCGAAGAAAGCTTCCGACTGCCTGAGCCCGCGTTCTCCCATCTTTACGTCCAGAAGGCGTGCCCTGTGGAACATGATTTCGCCCTGTTCGTTTACAGCGGCAGCAGAAGTCCTGTAATTTGAGGTATCGAAGCCCAGGTATATCCGTTCCATCAGTCCGCTGCTGCTTCCAGTTTTTTATCTATCTTGGACAGCACCGAATTGATAAAGGCATACGATCTTTCATCGCCGTATTTCTTTGCAAGATCGACGGCTTCGTTTATGGAGACTCCGCGCGGTATGCTGTCTATGAACATCATCTCTGCGACTGCCGTTCTGAGTATCGCAAGATCGGTCCTGCCTATCCTGTCTATAGTCCATCTGTCGAGATTGTCCGCTATCATAGCGTCTATCTCTTCATGATGGGATGAAACAGCCTGAAGCGTCTCTTCGGTCTGCTTCTTGCCCATCACCTTTGAGTTTTCTTCGACGACGCAAAGATCGGCAACATCGAAGTCGCCCGTGATATCCATCTGGTATACCAGCTGCATCGTTTTTTCTCTGATGTCTTCCCGTTTCAAATCCGGCTCCTTTTTACGACGGGTCTTTTGCCTTGTCTATGCCTTCGACCCTTATATTTACAGCTTTGACCGGCATTCCGGCCGTTTTTTCGATATCGTTCTTTATCCTGGTCTGGATGTCATAGCATAGCTGAGGGATGTTGACGCCGAAATAGACGATGATCTCGCAGTTGACTATGAGGCCCTCGTCTTCTTCCGTGACCTTGACCCCTGGATTCTGGTGCGCTCCGAGCATGTTCTGGATATTGCCGGTAAAACCGACGCCCGGGAACCTGCTGACTTCGCTGAACGAGAATATGTCTTTTTCGATCAGACCGATGATGTTGATGTCGTCATTCATCTTCGCCGACCTCTCTGTCCGTTATGTCTATGCGCAGTTTTTCTATCCTGCGGTCTTTTACCCTGAGGATAGTAAAATCGTATTTTTTATACGAGACCGGTCTGTATTTGACGTTTTCTCTAGGGATCTCTCCCATGAGATCGATTATGAAGCCTCCGACGGTCTCGCTTGTCTCCGATTCGAGCTCGATATCTGTCTCTTCTTCGAGATCGTCCAGATAAACATTTCCGTCTACGATATATGTTTTATCGTCGATCTTTTCGATGATACGGTCTGCTTCATCGAATTCATCGTCTATATCGCCTACGATCTGTTCGATTATATCCTCGACCGATACTATCCCGCTGAATCCTCCGTATTCGTCTATGAGAATGGCAAGATGCTGTTTTTCTCTCTGAAGCTCTTTGAACAGCGCATCGATGTTTTTTGTTTCCGGCACGAAATACGCAGGCCTCAGCAGCCTTTTGATATCGACTTTGTCGATGCCTTTTACGCTCGCGTTATACAGGAAATCCTTTATGTGGAGTATGCCGACTATGTTGTCTGGATCGTTTTTATATACAGGGATCCTCGAATGTGTCAGTTCGGACATCTCGTCCATGTACTCCTTTTTGTCGGCATCCAGATCGATCATGAATACGTCTGTTCTCGGAGTCATGATCTCGTATGCAAGCAGGTCGTCGAATTCGAAGATCGAGTCGATCATCCTGCGCCCTTCTTCCTTTATCTCGCCGGATTCCTGGCCTCTGTCCAGCATGGACATTACCTTGTCCTCGGAGAAATAAGCATCGTCAACATCGGTATCTTTCCCCATTATCCTCAGGATGATATTCGCTATGCCTTTGCATATCCATACCAGCGGCAGAGTAGCGCAGTAAACGAACTTCTGGAAACCGATCAGTCCTACACCTGCAGCTTCGCTGCTCTGCGCTGCGAGTTTTTTCGGCAGTATGTCGGAAAGAGCAGTATACAGGATATAGAAGCCGAGATTATAAAGGACAAGAAACAGCCATCCGACCCTGTCGCTTCTCCCTGTATCAGCGATGTCCTTCGTCAGAAGATATGCATTGAACAGCATGAAACACACGATGATGCTTATGAAGCTAGCAGCGTGATCGGCATAGTGATACTTCGAAGGCTTTGACAGAAAATCCGTTACAGTTATCAGACTTTTGTCTTCAGGTTCGTCCTCCAGTCTTTCCTTTATGACATTGCGGTCGATATAATCGAGCGCCCTCTTGCATGCAACTACAAGAGCGTTGAATATCATTATAAGTATGATCAGTACAATAAATAAATATCCGGGGGTCCCGTCGTCCATCTCTGTCTCCTTGTTCTACTTCTTTTTACGAATGATAAACCCTTCTCCAGGTGTCCTTTTGAATCTGATCCTGAGTATCTGCTGAGGATGAGGAGCGCTTTCGACAGGCTCTTCATCTTCATCGTACATCTCTTCTATCGTTTCTTCCCAGTACGCGGTATGCGGGCCGAAGATCTCGACTGTATCGCCGACCGAGAACTTGTTTCTCTGTTCTACTGTCGTAAGGTCTGATTTTTCATTGGTATCCCTGACAAGACCTACGAAAGAGTAATCCCTGATGTAGTCACTGGTCAGATAATTCTGATCCTTATCCGTAGGTTTGTTATAGTAGAAGCCGTGCGTGAACTCCCTGTGGCTGGCCTTGCACAGCTCATCATACCAGGCCGGATCAAATCTGTATCCGGCAGGGTCCGCAAGATACGCATCCATCGCCGCCCTGTAAGCGCTTACGACGGTCGCCACATAGTACATGGACTTCATGCGCCCTTCTATCTTGAGAGAATAAACTCCGGCATCCGCAAGGTCCGGTATCCTGTCGATCATGCACAGGTCGCGCGAATTCATGATGTAGCTGCCCCTGTCATCTTCTTCTACCGGATAGTATTCGCCGGGTCTTTGCTCTTCGACTAGAGAATACTTCCATCTGCACGGATGTGTGCATGCTCCGCGGTTTGCATCTCTGCCGGCCATGAAATTGCTGAGCAGGCATCTGCCGGAATAAGAGATGCACATAGCTCCGTGGACGAAAGCTTCAAGCTCGATATCCGCAGGGAGATTCTCCCTCATGACAGCGAGTTCCTCAAGGCTCACCTCTCTTGCCGCTACTATCCTTTTGACGCCCTGGGCGGCCCAGAACGCTGCAGAAAGATAATTGGTCGTATTGGCCTGCGTCGAAAGATGGATCTCGGCATCAGGGATCTGCTCGCGCAGGAGCCCCATAACGCCCGGATCCGAGACGAGAAACGCATCTACTGGAATATGCCTGATTTTTGAGATATAGTCCCTCAGAGGCAGGATATCGCCGTTATGAGGGTATATGTTGACAGTCATGTAGCCCTTTGCGCCTCTTTCGTGCATCCAGTCCATGGCTTTTTCTATCTCGGGTACCGAAAGATTGCCCGCGCCTGCGCGCAGGCTGAACATCTCTCCGCCGAAATATACGGCATCGGCCCCGAAATCAACAGCCGTCTTCAGTTTTTCCATGTCGCCCGCAGGCGCAAGTAATTCGAGTTTAGGTCTTTCCGAACTGTTTTTCATTTTCTGAAACGTATGACAGCGAGTCCGTCGCCGCCGCTGAGTATCGTTACGTCGAGGTCTTCCCTTCTGCTGATGTATTCGAGGAACTGCCTCATGTACTTGATATTTGTCCTGTGTCTTCTGGCTTCTTTTCCGCTGCTTTCAATGAGCCATCCCTTGAGAAGTATATTATCGCATACCACAAATGCATCTTCCGTACAGACTTCCTCGCATTTTTCGAGAAATTCCCTGTAGTGGCTCTTTCCGGCGTCTATGAAAACGAAATCGAACTTCTTTCCGTCCGGAGCAGCGGTCTCTTCTGCCAGCGAGTCCAGTACGTCCAGAGCATCACCGATACGGAAGTCTATGCGGGATCCGCCGCTCATCCTCTCAAAGTTCGCTCTGGCATATTCCGTCATGCCTGGATTTCTGTCGATAGTAGTGACAAGGGCATCCGGGCAGTATTTTGCGAAGAAAAGCGCAGAATAACCATGGGCCGTACCGAGTTCGAGTATCCTCTCAGGCTTCTTCATGTCGAGAAGAAGCCTGAGCATCGATTCGGTCTCGGTCAGTATCAGAGGAACGCCTTCAGATTCGTTCGATCTTCTGAGAGCATCCAGTTCATCATCAACAGGTCTGTGCCAGATGTCGATAAAATCCCTGAGCGCTGGATCTCTGACTTCGATCATCAGTTTTCGCCTTCCGTGCTGTCGCCGATCTCTTCGGCTGCTTTTTCGGCAGCCTTTTTCTCATCCCTCTCCTTTACGGCAGCCTCGTATTCGGCTTTCAGTTTCTCGTATTCCGCATCGTCAGATGTAAATTTGTGAGTGCCGTCGAGTTTGCTGCTGAGGACGTAATGAGTGTATTCCGCCTCTTCAGGATAAAGAGCAGCTATGATCGACTCTTTTGACGGAGAACAGAGAGGTACCTTAGGGATCTCGTCTTCGCCGGCAAGCTCCAGATTGTAACGGTTGTGGATGACCGCGGATATAGCGGCCTTTTCCTTTTCTACCGTAGTCTCTTTTTCGATCATGGATGCTATTATGAGGACCTCCCTCGGAGTAAGTCCGAGTTCGTCCGCTCTTGCCTGATACTCGTCATTATAGAAGTTTGCAAAAGCATCGATCATCATGATGACCATCATACTCTCATCTGCATCCGAGCTGAGATTGTATTCCGACGGGAAGAGGAAGCCTTCGACAAGATCGCTTCCGCTCAGTTCTCCCGTAGGATCTGTAAGGACTTCCATCTCCGAAAGATCAGGAGATGAGACCGCTTCAAGGAAGGCTGCCTTATCGGCAAGGCCGTCTCTGTCAAGAGCAGTAGCGATCTGATCGACCGTATATCCCGGCGGTATGGTGAAGCCGGTCTGGGTCGTGAGTCCGTTCTGCAGCGTTTTTATGATGCTGATCGAATCCATTGAAGGCGAAAGAAAGTACATGCCCGATCTGAAATTGCCGGAAAAAGTGATCTTCGAAAGCAGCTCAAACGACGAAGCCTTTCTTACGATGCCCTCTTTAGCTAGCTTTTTGGCTACATCGGACCGGCTGGCGCCTTCTTCGATAACGATATTCTTGTATGTTGCATCCGTCCTGTCGCATGGTTTATTGAGCTGATAGATACCCAGAAGAGCCAGCAGAGAAATCACTATGAGTGCGATTATTATCCTGAGCGGCCATCTGAAGCGTCTGCGCTTGTTGACATTCTCAAGGTCGGATGAAGCTTCCATAGTCTTCAAGTTCAATCAGTACACCTCTACTTTGATCTTCCGAGGTACTCTCCCGATCTTGTATCGATCTGGATCTTTTCGCCTTCATTGATGAAGATAGGGACCTGGATAACAGCTCCAGTTTCGACAGTTGCAGCCTTAGTGACGTTAGTAGCCGTATCTCCCTTGACGCCCGGTTCAGTCTCGATGACCTCGAGGTCGACAAAGTTAGGCGGTTCGACATCGAAAGCGTTGTCCTTGTAGAACTTGACCGTAGCCATGTCGTTCTCACGGATGTACTTGATCGCTTCCTCAACGAGTTCGGCAGTCAGAGGGACCTGATCGTAAGTATCAGTATCCATGAAGTAGTATAGCTCACCGTCGTTGTAGAGATACTGCATCTGCTTTGTCTCGATATGAGCCTTAGGGAACTTGTCGTTAGGGTTGAAGGCTTCTTCTCTTGTCGCTCCTGTGAGGATGTTTCTGTACTTAGTCCTTACGAAAGCGGCGCCCTTGCCCGGCTTTACATGCTGGAAGTCGAGCACTACATGAGGCTCCCCGTTCATCTCGAAGGTAATACCTTTTCTGAAATCACTTGCATAAATCATTGGTTTTCTCCTTGTATAAAAGTACTGGTTGATAACAAATATTACCGTGCGTGAATCATCGAAGCGAGCGTGTTTGAGGATCTTGTCAGCTGCACCGATGGAGTGATGCGAAGCGGCTGGATGTTTGAGACGGAGTCCAGGTACCCAGTGCGACGGCGAAAACTCCCCGCGCTCGCAAGGGACTGAGGATGCAATGACAGATCCAAAAACCAGCGAGCGAAGATATTCACGTACGAATAAGTGCTACATGCCCATCGCATCCCCTATGATAGCGAACACATCGTTCATCATCACCATGAACGCGCCCTGGGCCTGCAGGTACTGAGCCGCAGCCGGCTTTGTCGCCACCATAGTGCTGAGACTCTGGAAACGTCCGATAACATCCTTGTCAGGCTCCTGTCCGGCAAGCTGGGCAGCCTGGAGCTGCATCTGGAGCTCCTGCATCTCCTTGAGCATGTCGGCAGACTCCTTGTCGGCGTCTATCGCCTGTCTCATCCTGTCGAATTCCTTGAATTCATTGGACTCCTTGATAGCCTTTGCCAGACTGTGAGCCTCATCATATACATTCATGATCTCCACCTCCTAAACGTACAGTATCACCGGAATTATGACCGGATTTCTCTTGGTCCTGTTATATATAAAAGTTTTCATGTCGGATTTGATAGCCCTTGTGAGCGAAGCTTCGTCGGTCTTCCCTTTTGACGAGCTCTTTCCTATCGTATTGTAGACGATATTGAGAGCCTCCCTGAGAAGGTCCTGATGCTCATCGACATATACAAACCCCTTGGTATTCAGCTTCGGCTCCGCCATGAGGGATCCCGTTGCCGAATCCAGAGCCACGGATATGGTGATGAGACCCGACTGTGAAAGCGACTTCCTGTCTTTGAGAACTACGCTTCCGACATCGCCTATGCCGTATCCGTCGACCATCACATCATCTCCCGATGTGAATTCCTTGATGACTTCGGCTTTACGGCTCTCGACCTGAAAAGCGTCGCCGTTGCCGATCACGAAGATATGGTTTTTAGGCTGCCCGAGTCTGTTCGAGAGCTTGGCGTGCTCAATCAGGTGCCTGAATTCTCCGTGTGCCGGAATGAAGTACTTCGGTCTGATAAGCGTATGTATCAGCTTGAGTTCCTCCGATGAAGCGTGACCGGAAACGTGGACGTCCATCGTTGACGCCAGCACCACTTCGACCTTCTTTTCGTACAGCTTGTTGATGACCTGCGATATGACCTTCTCGTTGCCCGGTATAGGCGACGAAGAGAACACTACCACATCGTTCTTCTTGAGCTTCACGGACTTATGATTGTCGTAAGCCATCCTGGTAAGAGCGCTCATAGGCTCCCCCTGGCTGCCGGTCGTTATTATCGTGAGGTTCCTGTCTGCGATATTCTTTATATCGCTTATATTGACGAACGCAGTCTCCGGTATGTCGTCGAGGTATCCGAGCTCCTTCGAAAGAGCGAGCACGTTTTCCATAGATCTTCCGGATACGGCTATCCTCCGCTGGTGTTTGATGGAGGATTCTATGAAATATTTGATCCTGTGGACGTTCGAAGCAAAAGTCGCGATAATGATACGCCTGTCGATATTGTCGAATATCTCATCTATGGATTCCCTTACAACGGCCTCCGAAGGAGTATACCCCTTTCTCAGGACATTCGTGCTGTCACAGAGCAGAACGTCGACGCCCTCGTCTCCAAGCTGCGAAAACCTGTTGAGATCTATCACCTTGCCGTCGAGCGGCGAGTAGTCGATCTTGAAGTCTCCGGTATGGACCACATGTCCTCCCGGGAACTTTATCGAATACGCGAGAGAGTCAGCGATGCTGTGATTGGTCTGTATGGCTTCGATCCTGAATGATCCGACTTTGAACTTGCTTCCGGCCTTGATCACATGGCTCTCGCAGGAGAGATAATTCTCTTCGAGTTTGTGCTTTATCATTCCCATCGCCAGCGGAGAGGCGTATACCGGTACATTCACCTCCTGCAGCAGATAAGGGATGCCCCCGATATGGTCCTCGTGACCGTGAGTGATGATCAGCCCTTTTACCTTTTCGATGTTTTCCCTGATGTATGTGAAATCCGGGATGACGATATCTATGCCGAACATCTCGTATTCAGGGAATGCAAGACCGCAGTCTATGATAAGTATCTCATCGTTGCACTCTATCAGCGTGCAGTTCTTGCCTATTTCTCTCATTCCGCCCAGGGGGATTATCCTGAACGGTGCTTTTTCGGCGTTTGCCTTCTTTTTGGAAGCGCTTACCCTGTAAGGCTTCGGTTTTTTATATCTCTTATTGTTAGTATCAGCCATAATATCGAAGCCGCGGCTATTTTACAACGAAGTTGATTATCTTGTTAGGTACGAATATGACCTTGACCACTTCGCGTCCTGCGGTCGCCTCAGCAAACCTTTCGGAAGCCCTTGCAGCTTCTTCAACTACCTCCTTCTGTGAATCGTTCGGCAGCCTCAGTCTGTCTTTCAGCTTGCCGTTTATCTGTAATATGAATTCTATTTCGTCTTTTACGAGAGCCGACTCGTCGTACGAAGGCCACTCCTTATTATAGAGCCTGTCCTCGTGTCCGAGAAGGTTCCAGAGTTCTTCCGTGACGTGCGGGCAGAACGGGTTAAGCAGCACGAGAAGAGTCTCGACCGCATCGTTGAAGAGCGGAAGGCTGATTTCCCCGTTCTTGTACTTGTACATCTCGTTCACGAGCTCCATTATCGATGCTATCGCGGTATTGAAATTGAATCTGCCGCCTGCATCTTCAGTAACTTTCTTTATTGCCGAATTCAGCATGAAGCTGAGCGATTTGTCAGCATCGTTCTTCGCCTCGTAAGCGCCGGATACATCAGCGTCTTTCCTGATCTCTTCGATGTATTCGATCACGAGCCTGTATACCCTGTTCAGGAACCTGTAGCTGCCCTCGACGCCCTCGTCGCTCCAGTCGAGTTCTTTTTCAGGAGGAGCAGCAAAGAGTATGAAGAGCCTTGCTGTATCCGAACCGTATTTTGCCTGTATCTCTGCAGGGCTCACTACATTGCCGAGCGATTTGCTCATCTTGGCTCCGTCTTTTATGACCATGCCCTGTGTCAGAAGATTTCTGAACGGTTCCTCTTCGCTCGTCATTCCAAGGTCATAAAGGAACATCTGGAAGAATCTGGCATACATGAGATGCAGTATGGCATGCTCGACTCCGCCGATGTACTGATCTACGTTCATCCAGTGATCAGACTTTTCTTTTTCGAACGGAAGCTTTTCGTTATGGGCATCGCAGTATCTGAGGAAGTACCAGGATGAATCGAGGAAGGTGTCCATCGTATCGACTTCCCTCTTTGCAGGCCTGCCGCAGCACGGGCAGACAGTGTCGATGAATGATTTGCTCGTGGTGATAGGAGACTCTCCCTTGCCGGTGAACTCGACATCTGTCGGCAGCAGCACAGGCAGGTTCTCTTCCTTTTCAGGCACCCATCCGCATTCATCGCACCAGATCATAGGGATAGGAGTGCCCCAGTATCTCTGTCTCGAGATGAGCCAGTCCCTGAGTCTGAAGTTGACAGTCTTGTCACCTATCCCCTTTTCGTTGAGCCATTCGATCATCTTAGGGATGGCTTCCCTGTTGTTCAGGCCGTCGAACTGGCCTGAATTGATCATCTTCCCTTCAGCCACGAAGGCTTCTTTGAGATCATAGAGATCAACAGACGGATCTTCCGGATCGACTACCGGTATGATCTCAAGGCCGAAAGCCTTCGCGAAATCAAAGTCCCTCTGGTCGTGAGCCGGAACGGCCATGATCGCGCCCGTACCGTATCCCATGAGTACGTAATCCGAGATCCAAACCGGGATCTCTTTTCCGTTGACAGGATTGATCGCATATCTGCCTGTGAAAACACCCGTCTTTTCGTTTGTCGTCGAAGTCCTTTCGATATCCGTCATGCGGCGGGCCTTCTCCTGATACTCTTTTACAGCAGCTTCTTCAGGTCTGCCGGCAACGAGCTCGTCAACGAAAGGATGCTCAGGCGACATTACCATGTAGGTCGCTCCGAAGAGAGTATCGGCTCTTGTCGTGAAGACCTCGAGTTTTTTATCGGAATCCTTTATCTCAAAGTCTATATTGGCGCCGTAGCTCTTGCCGATCCAGTTGCGCTGCATCGTCTTGACCTTGTCAGGCCAGCCTTCGAGCTTGTCGAGGTTGCTGAGCAGCCTGTCGGCATAATCGGTGATCTTGAGATACCACTGAGAGAGGTTCTTCTTCGTCACTTCCGTATGGCATCTCTCGCACTTCCCGTCGACCACCTGCTCGTTCGCCAGAACCGTCTGGCAGCTAGGGCACCAGTTGACCGGGTTGTCCTTTTTGTATGCCAGTCCTTTTTTGTAGAACTGTATGAATATCCACTGAGTCCATTTGTAGTACTCAGGCTTGCATGTAGCGACCTTGCGGTCCCAGTCATACGAAAGGCCCATGGAAGCGAGCTGTTTGTCCATCTCGTCCATATTGTCGAAAGTCCACTTCGCAGGCTCTGCATTGTGCTGTATGGCGGCGTTTTCTGCAGGAAGACCGAAGGAATCGTATCCCATAGGATGAAGGACGTTGAAGCCGGCCATCTTTTTGTATCTTGCGATAACATCGCCTATAGAATAGTTCCTGACATGTCCCATGTGGAGCTTGCCGCTCGGATACGGGAACATCTCGAGAACGTAGTATTTCTCTTTGTCCGGATCTTCGACAGTCCTGAAAGCCTTCTCATCAGCCCAGATCTTCTGCCACTTCTTTTCGATTTCCAGAAAATTATATTTATCGTTTTTCATATTCTACCTCTGTAAATTTCTATGGAGATGCATAAAGATGTTGAGGAAAACATGCGTAGGAGCCGACGAGGATGATATTCCCGGCGACAGAGCACGTTTCCCGAAACACTTTATGCAGATGCAGCTTTAATCTACAAGTATCATCTCGCAGTCATTCCAGATGCGCTCCAGAGTATATTTGTTTCGCGTTTCTTCAGTAAACAGATTCACGACCACATCGCCTCCGTCGACAAGGATCCATCCGGTCTCAGGCCTTCCGTCCCTGCTCTTCGGCTCAAATCCGAGTTCAGCGAATTTGTCGTATACTTCCTCAGCGAGACTTCCGAGCTGTCTTTCGTTGCCCGCAGTCGCGTTGACAAAATAGTCTGCGAAAGACGAATTCTCTGCGATGTCGATCATTACAACTTCTTTAGCCTTCTTTTCGCTGAGAAGATCAGCGATTGCCTTTGCCATTTCCTTGCTTGTCATTATTTCTCCTGTCCTTCTTTCTCTTTCTTTCTTATTTTTTCGATAATGAATTCTCTGGCTTCTGTAGTATCACTGTCTATCGGCTTGCCTTTTCTTACCAGTTCATCCAGGGCAAATTCCATGATAGCCAGACAGCACGCGTCAAGATCCTCCCTTGCAAGCTTCTGCAGGGCCTTAAGGCCCGGGTATCCCCTGTTGTCTTCGATGGCGTCGGATACGTAAAGTATCTCTTCGGCAGTGCTCATGCCTGCCTTGCCCGTCGTATGGCATCTGACCATGTCGAGCAGTTCTTCGTCATCGACTCCGTATTCGTGCTCGAGTATCGCGGCTCCGACCTTTGAATGCGCGAGAGACCTGTTTCCGATGAGGCTCTCATCAAGGCCGTATTTTCTCACATAGCGGTCGCTCGTCTCCTGATCGAAGCACTTTGCTATGTCGTGATATCTGCCGGCGAAATCCGCCTTTTCGACATCTGTCCCGTAGATCTTCGCAAGATCGGCAGCCATCTTCTGGACGCCAAGCGAATGGACGTATCTGTATTCATCGAGATGCTCCTTCATGAAGCGCTCGAGACCTTCTCTATCTGTACAGTTTATGCTCAATTATGTACTCCTCTGTTGCCGGAAGGACAAGCCCGCTGATGCTTTCGCCTCTTTTTACCTTCTCTCTTATCTCAGTCGAAGAAGCATCCACAGGAGACATGTCCAGCAGTATGATCTCCGCACCGTAGTCTCTGCGGTAGGAATCTATCTTCTCCATTCCCAGGCTGTCATCCGTGTCCGGTCTTCTGACGGTTATGACAGGATAGTCCCTGAGTATCTCCGGGCCTTCATACCACGTATCAAGCTGTACCAGCGAGTCGAAGCCGCAGACAAAGTGCAGCCTGCCGCCTGCCGTTTCCCTGAAATGCCTGAGTGTCTCGACTGTGTATGACGGCCCGCCCTTCTTTATCTCATAGTCGGATACGCTGAACGCGGGATCATGATCAAGAACGGTCCTTATCATTGCTATCCGGTCGCTGCCGTCTGTCACTTTGCGGTCCTGCTTGAACGGAGATATATAGGCCGGCATGAATATCAGCTCGTCCAGCCCGCACTGCGAAACAGCGCAGTCTGCCAGAGATACGTGTCCTATGTGCACGGGATCAAAACTGCCTCCGTAGATCGCATATCTCCGCCTGTCTTTCATTTCTTCAGTCCGCATCGTTCCGAAGTTCTATGCCGAGTTCTTCGAGCTGTCCTTCGCCTGCAGGGGCCGGAGCCTCGCATACAGGACATTCCGCATTCTGGTTCTTAGGAAATGCTATGACCTCCCTGATGCTCTTCTCTCCCAAGAGCAGCATCACGAGTCTGTCAAGTCCGTAAGCCAGACCGGCATGAGGCGGCGCACCGTACCTGAAAGCCTCTATCAGGAAGCCGAATTTCTCTTCGCACTCCTCGTCTGTAAGTCCTAGAGCTTTGAACATCCTTGCCTGCAGATCCTTGTCGTGTATCCTGACAGAGCCTCCTCCCAGCTCTACGCCGTTGAGCACGATGTCGTATGCGTTCGCCCTGAGTCCGAGTATGTCGGTATCAAGCTTATCGAGTTCGTCGAGCTTAGGCTGAGTGAACGGATGATGCATTGCCTTTATATTGCCTTCTTCGTCCTTCTCGAACATAGGGAAATCGACGACCCAGAGGAAATTGAACTGATCATCGTCCAGGAGTCCCATGAGTCCTGCGACCTTTCTTCTGAGAAAACCGAGCGAATCGTATGTGACCTTGGCTGTTCCGCTTACGATGAATACGATGTCTCCGGTCTTCGCTCCGAATGTATCAAGAACGGTCCTGAGCTCATCTTCAGAGAAGAATTTGCCGACCGAAGATGAGATCCCTGATTCGTCATACTTGATCCATACAAGGCCTTTTGCGCCGTAATGCTTGACCTCGTCGACCAGCTTGTCGATCTTTTTTCTGGAGAATTCGGCAGCCCCGCCAGGGACGCAGATACCTCTTACGTCTCCGCCTTCAGCAAGAGTCTTTGTGAATACCTCGAATCCGCAGCCGGCGAAGATATCGTTCAGTTTTTTCAGCTCGATATCGAATCTGGTGTCCGGCTTATCGGAGCCGTATCTTTCCATAGCTTCAGCGTACGTAAGTCTCGGGAAAGGAGTAACGACATCGATGCCCTTGACTTCCTTCATGACCTTTTTGATGAAGCCTTCCTGCACCTCTATTACGTCATCCACGCCGGCGAAGCTCATCTCCAGGTCGATCTGAGTGAATTCCGGCTGCCTGTCGGCACGAAGGTCTTCGTCCCTGAAACACTTTACTATCTGGATGTATCTGTCCGTGCCGGCTACCATGAGAAGCTGCTTGAACATCTGAGGCGACTGAGGCAGAGCATAAAAGCTTCCGTTGTGCACCCTGCTCGGGACGATATAGTCGCGGGCGCCTTCAGGCGTAGGCTTGATCAGCATCGGAGTCTCGACTTCCGTGAAGCCCTGCTCGTCGAAATAATCTCTGGCGCACTTGACGACTCTGTGCCTTACGGACAGATTTCTCTGCATCTTGCTCTTTCTGAGATCGAGATATCTGTACTTCAGCCTGAGCTCGTCGCTTACGTTGTCATCATCCTTGATATAGATAGGCGGAGTATCGGAGACTGAATAGATCTCGATATCGTCCGCAAAGACCTCGATCTCGCCCGTAGGGAGATTAGGATTCTTGGAACTTCTCTCTTTCACGACACCCTTTATGCCTATGCAGTACTCACTCCTCAGGCTCTTAGCCTTTTCGAGCACTTCGGCCGGGACATCCTCGTTGAATGTGATCTGCGTGATGCCCGTCTTGTCTCTGAGGTCCACGAACACGAGACCTCCAAGGCTCCTTGCTTTTGCTACCCATCCATTGAGAACAACGTTCTTTCCTTCATCTGCGAGCCTGAGCTCTCCGCACATATGCGTTCTTTTATAAAGCATTTGCCAAATCTTCCCTTCTTACTTTTGTCTGTTCGGATGTTTCCATGTTCTTCAGGGTCAGTTCGCCGCTCGCGACTTCATCTTCGCCGATGACGGCCGTGTATGCCGCTCCGAGCTTATTGGCGTATTTCATCTGTCCCTTGAGGTTTCTTTCTCTCGTATCGATATCCGCTCTTATGCCTGCACTGCGGAGCTCGTGAAGCAGCCTGACTGCATATTCTCTGGCCTCGTCGCCTATCCAGGCGAGGAATATCTGCGGTCCGGCCTCTCCTCCGAAATCGTGGCCGCAGGCTTCCATCAGAAGAAGCAATCTTTCCTTTCCGAGACCGAAGCCCACTCCCGGCATATCCGGGCCTCCGATCTCTTCGATCAGGTGATCGTAGCGGCCGCCGCCGCAGACCGTGCCCTGTGCTCCTATCTTTTCCGTTATGAACTCGAAAGCTGTCTTAGTGTAGTAATCGAGTCCCCTCACTATGGACGGATCTATGACATATTCGATACCCATGGCATCGAGATGCTGTCTGAGCTGCTCGAAGTCTTTTCTGCAGTCATCGCACAGATAATCGAGCATCTTCGGGGCGTCCCTGCAGATCTCCTTGTCTTCAGGAGACTTGCAGTCCAGGATGCGCATCGGGTTCTTTTCGAATCTTTCTTTACATGTATTGCAGAGGCAGTCGTAGTGCGGACGAAGGAAGTCCTGCAGGGCTTTGCGGTATACAGGTCTGCATTCCCTGCAGCCGACGCTTGATATGTGCAGCACTATGTCCTCTATGCCCATGCGTTTCAGAAAATCATAACCGAGAGAGATTATCTCGGCATCGGCAAGCATGGAAGCAGTTCCGAAGCTCTCTATGCCGAACTGATGGAATTCCCTGAGCCTTCCGGCCTGAGGCTTCTCGTATCTGAAGCAGGGAGTGTCATACCATATCTTTGTCGGCTGAGTCTCAGCGTAGATATTGTGTTCGATAAACGATCTTACCGTCGGAGATGTTCCTTCCGGCTTCAGAGTTATGCTTCTGCCTCCCATGTCCTCGAAGGTATACATCTCTTTCTGGACGACATCGGTAGTCTCGCCGATGCCTCTGTTGAAGAGATCCGTAGCTTCGAAAACCGGGGTCCTGATCTCCCTGAATCCGTATTCCGAGCATATCCCTGCCCATTCCTTCTCAATGAACTGCCACCTGTACGCGTCCTGCGGCAGCATGTCTTTCGTGCCTTTAGGCGCCTGTATCGACATCCGTGTCCTCCATTATCTGTAATACTCGTCTTTACGTGCAAGCATTTCATCGAAACGCCCGCTGTAAATGCTGTAATTGCTCACATTGGCGATCCGTTCTATCCTGTCGTCTCCGGGATAGTACACTTTTCCTACCGCACCGGCTCCGAGACCGATGACAGTCTGTTTGTCCTCCATTATGCGGATATTGTAGATGGAGTGTTTTCCCGGTCTGCACCATCCGACGTTTTCAAGAGCCGCTATCTGATGCTTCTGCCGGTAAATGTAATATGGTCTGAAGCCCTCTTCGCTCAGTACCCTGCGCGAGATATCCAGCATGCCGGATACAGTCTCTGTGTTTTTTCTGTAGTAGTCAGGATCCGCTTCCTTCAGTCTTGATCCTCTTTTCACGGACAGTGTATGGACCGTTATATTGTTTGCTCCGAGTCCGATGATCTCCCGGAGACCGTTCTCGAAGTCCTTTTCATCCTCACCCGGAAGGCCGGCGATCAGGTCGGCGTTTATGACAGCGAACCCGGCTCCCGAAGCAAGTCTGTACGCTTCTCTTATATCTTCTGCACTGTGGTCCCTGCCTATCAGCCTCAGAGTCTCGTCCTTCATCGTCTGAGGATTTATGCTTATGCGGCTTATACCGAGCTCTCTCATCGCCGAGAGTTTGTCCTCCGTTATGGTATCCGGACGCCCCGCTTCGACGGTGAACTCTATCGTTTCAGGATCGATGCCGAAGGACCCGGTGACCGCACTTATGAGTTCTGTCAGCTGATTCGCCGTAAGTGTCGTCGGAGTCCCTCCTCCTATATACACGCTTTCGATCTTCGTCCCGTGCTCTTTTGCCAGTCCGCCGGCATATACTGTCTCTTTTATAAGATCTGCGAGATATGCAGCGCGAGCTTCCGGCGGAGCCACATTCGATGCAAAACTGCAGTAGGCGCATCTGGTCGGACAGAACGGTATCCCTGCATAGACAGAGGTCTTTTCCCATGGATCTCCCTTCACGTTCTCAAGCTGATACGAAGCGATATCCGCAAGCAGAGAAGCTTTTTCAGGGCTTATGAGATACCTGTGCGACATAACGGATCTCATCTCTTCGACAGAAGATCCTTTAGCGATCTCAAGAGCCGGTTTAAGGGGCCTGACTCCGGTGAGAGTCCCCCACGGAGGTCTTATCCCGGTTATGTCCGAGAGCAGTCCGTACATCTCTCTTTTGACCGCATCCCTGTCTGAAGACATCCCCGGATCGACGAAGAAGCTCTTTCCCGTGAGAAGACCATTCAGAGACACTCCGTTGTACGGTATGACCTCGAATCCGTCATCCGGCAGGAACTCTCTGCCGAGCTCTAGGCAGTGATATTCGTCGTCCGTATTGTTTATATAGAACCTATACAAATGGATTTGCCCTCTTTTCGTATCCTATGGTCGTCGGTAAGCCGTGCCCAGGGTATACGGCCATATCGTCGCTGAGGGAATAAAGCTTTTCGGATATCGATCTGACAAGAGTCTCCCAGTCTCCCGTTTCCAGATCGGTCCTTCCGACGCTGAGCTTAAAAAGCGTATCTCCTGTGAAGATCTCCCTGTCTGTCGCAAAGCATATACCGCCGCCTGTATGTCCCGGTGTCTTTATGACTCTGAGTTCTGTTTCACCCAGAGTGATGACATCGCCTTCTCTGAGAAGCTTTTTCGGTTCCGGGCATCCGCTCTTTATCATCAGCTCATGGTCTCCTTCAGGAGCAGCGAAAACGACAGATGAATACTCGTTCAGATACTGAGGGACGCACAGAAAATGATCTTGATGCGCATGAGTGAGCAGCAGATATTTCAGGTATGCATTGTTCTGGATGTCCAGTCTGACCTCCATATCATAATAGCCCGGATCTATAACTGCTTTGAAACCGGTAGCCTCGTCAGTTATGAGGTATGTGTTTTCTCCGTACATCCCGTTCGGGTAGCACTTGATCTCAAGACTCATAAAGCCCTCCTCGGTATCGATAATTTATTATTGTTTACTTATTGTCAGTGCGGCCTGTATACTCTCGTAACTCCTTCGACCTGCCTGAGGCCGGTAAGAAGTCTCTGTATCTGATGCATATCGGTTATCTCGACAGTCAGAAGAGTGTTCGTCGTTCCTGGCTCGCCCGGCGTGAGGTTGAGTCCCACTACTTCTATGTCGTTGTCATCACACACTTTCGAAAGATCTTTGAAAAGCCCTTTTCGCTCTTCGGATACGACCTGTATATCTGCGAAGTACTTGCGGCTGTCGCTCGGTGTATCCCATTCGACCTCCATCAGTCTTCCCTTGTCTTCGTCCCTGATGTTCAGCACGTTCGGGCAGTCCGTCCTGTGTACGGTAAGCCCCTTGCCTTTGGATACGTAACCGACAATCCTGTCTCCCGGTATCGGGTTGCAGCATGTGGCCCTTCTGATGAGCAGGTTGTCTGCCCCCTTTACGACCACTCCGGAGTCGGATGTCACCGCATGCTTTGTGACCGAGCGCTTTTTTACCTCGATCGTTTCTTTTTCTTCTTCTTTGATCTTGTTGTCGGCTTCGTAGTACTCGATGAGCTTCTGCCCGAGTTTGGAGACAGTGCTGCCGCCTCTTGATATCTGGAGGAAAAGCTCGTTGACGTTCGAGCAGTTGAAGTCCTTAACAGCTTTGAGTATGTATGCGTTCTTCGTGACTGACGCCGGATCGTATCCCTTTTTCTTTATGTAATTGTTTATATTGGTGCGGCCCTTTGTGACATCGCTGTCCTTATCGGCCTTTCTGAGCCAGTTCCTGATCTTGTTGCGGGCTCCCGAGGTCTTGCACTTCTTGAGCCATTCAACACTCGGACCGGATGAGTTCGCGGAAGTCACGATCTCGACAATGTCGCCGTTCTGCAGAGGATGGTCGATGGTGACCATCCTGCCGTTCACCTTGGCTCCTACGCATCTGATGCCGACATCGGTATGGATCTTGAAGGCGAAGTCGAGAGGCGTGCTTTCAGCCGGCAGTTCCATGACATCACCCTGAGGCGTGAATACGAATACCTGATTGTTGAAGAGATCGACTTTGACGGTCTCGAGAAACTCGACGGAGTCGTCGGCCTCTGTCTGAAGCTCGAGAGCCTGTCTGAGCCACGCGAGCTTCTGGTCGCTCTCATCCTCGTCACCGGATATCTTGCCTTCTTTGTATTTCCAGTGCGCAGCGATACCGTATTCGGCGATCCTGTGCATCTCGTATGTCCTGATCTGCACCTCGAAAGGCTCTCCGTTATCACCTAGCACGGTCGTATGTATCGACTGATACATATTCGGTTTCGGCATCGCGATATAGTCCTTGAACCTTCCGGGTATAGGCTTCCACCTGTTGTGGACCAGCCCCAGGGCTGCATAGCAGTCCTTTACGCTGCCCACAAGTATCCTGACAGCCAGCAGGTCGAATATCTCATCGATCTGCTTGTTCTGGACCTTCATCTTTCGGTAGATGCTGTACAGGTGTTTGGAGCGACCCTTCACATCATGCTGGATGCCTGAATCCTCGAGCAGCTGGGAGATCTCGTCCGTGAGGGATTCGAGATTCTTCTCGTAGACTTTTTTCTGCTTTGCCACAGCATCGGAGAGCTTTTTGAACTCGGTAGGATACAGGTATTTGAGAGCCAGATCCTCGAGTTCGAATTTGATACTGAATATCCCGAGCCTGCCGGCAAGAGGAGCGTATATCTCGAGGGTCTCCATAGCCTTTGAAGTCCTCTTCTCTGTAGGCATGTACTCAAGCGTCCTCATATTATGCAGCCTGTCGGCAAGCTTGATTATGAGCACCCTTATGTCCTTGGACATCGCCAGGAACATCTTTCTGAAGTTTTCTGCCTGAGCGGCTTCTGTGGAATCGTAAGAGATGTTGCCGAGTTTTGTGACACCGTCGACAAGATCGGCGATCTTGTCATCGAAGTCTTCTACAAGCTGTTCCCTCGAATAATCCGTGTCTTCCACCACATCGTGAAGGAGTCCTGCTATGACCGTCTCGTTGTCCATGCCGAAGCCGGCAAGTATCTTTGCAACAGCAACCGGGTGGATGATATACGGCTCTCCACTTTTACGAAATTGCCCGTCATGTAAACTGCGGGCAATCTCGTATGCTTTGATAACGACCGAGTCATCGTACTTAGGATTGATCTCGCTCATATCATGTATGAACTTTTCCGTAGAAAGGTCGAGGACCTTCTTTGCTGCCATCCCGTCTCCTTCGGTCTTTAATGATATCTTCAGAGTCTGATGCCTTCGTCTTCTCTCCTTCTGGCACCTTTCTTTCTGGCCTTTTCGGCCTTCTGCCTGTTATCCTCGTATTTCGATATTCCCTCTTTTTTGGTCAGCTCGTAGAATACCGGGCTGCAGAGGAATATGGATGAATATGTACCAACGAATACGCCTATCATCAGAGGTATGAGGAATCCCCTGAGTTCAGAGCTTGCCATGATGAAGAGCGGCACCATTACCAGGAACGTCGTCAGCGAGGTCATGAGCGATCTCGAGAGAGTCTGGTTGATACTGTCATCGATGAGCTGTACGCCCTGTTTGCGCTTGTAGAACTTACTGTTCTCTCTTATACGGTCAAATACGACTATAGTGTCATTGATCGAATAACCTACGACCGTGAGGATACCGGCGATGAACGGGTTGTTTATCGTGATCCGGAATATGGCGTAGATGGCGAGAGTGACCATTACATCGTGCGCGAGTCCCGCAACGGCAGCAAGTCCGTATCTCCAGTCCTTGAACCTGAATCTGATATATATGAGCATGCAGACGGCTGCGATGAGTATGGACTTGATAGCGTTGCGCCTCAGGTCTTTTCCGACCGTAGGGCCGAATTCCTCGGATGCGAGAACGGCTTCATCGTTCAGGCCGTATTTCTTCTCTATCGTGTTTATTACCTCTGTCCTTTCAGCAGACTTGATGTCCTTTATAGTCCTTATGACTATCTGTGTGCTGCCTTCTCCGGCATAGACGATAGTCGGGTCCAGATCGTACGAAGAGATGCAGTCCTTGACTTCGTCGATGTCCACTTTCTCTCCCATCTCGATCTGCATCATCGTACCGCCGGTAAAGTCGATGCCGTAGTTGAATCCTTTGATCAGTCCGAAGCCGAGTCCGATGATGATAACTATCGCGCTGATCGCGTAGAACTTCTTCCTGTTTTCGATGAACTTTATGTTCCATTTCCAGGAGACCTTCGGAGTGCCGTCATCCTTTACGCCGAAGAATCTGTTCTTTCCGAACGTTTTGCTTTCGGCAAGAAGGTTCACGAACAGCTGAGTGATGAATACAGCCGTGATGACTGACATCACAGTACCGATCATCAGAGTCAGAGCGAAGCCCTTGACTGAAGTGGTTCCGAAGAGGTACAGCACGAATGCCGCAACGAGTGTCGTCGTCTGTGAATCGACTACCGTAGTCAGCGCGGCGTGATAACCCATGTCGACGGCTACCTTGACCGATTTTCCCTTGGAGATCTCTTCTCTGATACGCGTGAATATGATGACATTGGAGTCAACTGCCATACCTATCGAAAGTATGATGCCCGCGATACCCGGAAGAGTCAGTACGGATCCCATGCCGGCCATTGTCCAGAGCACGAGCTGTATGTAAAGAAGCAGCGCAAGGTCTGCAATGAGGCCGAGCATGCCGTATACGATGACCATGAGCACGAGAACGAGCCCCAGGCCGATAGTCCCGGCTTTGACTGAGAGCTGGAGGGCGTTTGCGCCGATAGTAGCAGTCTGTACCGAAGAGTTGATCTCGGTGAGGTTAGCAGGAAGCGCACCGCCTCTGATCAGAGCAGAGAGCGATGAAGCTTCAGTCTCGCTGAACCCTCCCGGTCTTGTGATCTCGCACGATCTCGAATTGATCTTTTCGTGCACGGTCGGTGCGGATATGATCTCGTCGTCGAGGCATATCACTATGGCCGCAGGGTCTACCAGATTGCCGTTCTCATCTGTCATCTTGGCCTCGACCTGCCCGCTGTAGGCCTTTTCAGTGGCATCCGCGAAAAGGTCGCTGCCCTCGGATGTAAAATCTATCGTGATCTTGTATCCGCCGTTCTGAGTGTCATTGGCTATCTGTGAATCGCTGATCCCTTCGCCAGTCAGGGCAAGTGTCCCGTCAGCAAGGAAGAACTGCAGCTGGGCAGTACGTCCTATCTGCTCGATCGCCTCCTCGGCATTCTCGACGCCAGGCATCTCGACCCTGAGTCTGTTGTTTCCTTCGATGGAGACCTGGGCCTCGCTGATACCCATGGCGTTGACTCTGTTTTCGAGAACGCTCTTTGTCTGATTCATGATCGCTGTCAGCTCTGTGCCCGTCTCAGGCGTATCTGCCTCGAGCAGTACATAGACTCCGCCGTTGATATCGAGTCCGTACTTGAGTTCCTTGCCGAGGTTGTCTACTTTATCGCCTATTCCGGTGAACGTTACAGTCCACGAAGCGATGAGCAGCAGCACGATCAATACCGCTAATACTTTTCTTCTGCCTTTTTTCATTTCCCTAAAACACCTTTCAGTTTTTGTCTGAATTTGTCAAAAAGCGCAAAATACGACAATTAACAATTATTCAATCTATTGTACTCGTTTGAGCCTTGTTTTTCAATGGAATTCGCTGTCTGAAAGCACTGTGAAATGTACTAATTTGAATACTTCCGTGAAGTAATGCGCCCCCGTTCAAAACAGGGGCGCATGCAGATGTACCGTCATCAGTCACGGAAGCTTCTATTCAGTCACTTCTTCGTCTTTTACCTTCTCCATCTTGCTCTTTTTCTCTTCTTCGTCCTGACGCTTGTGGATGTTGTTTATATCCTCGGTGCTGCCTCCTCCGCGGTCGTCCTTTGCGCGGAGCCGGCCTTTTTCGGCAAGCCTCAGCAGAGCTTCGACGACATCGGTTTCAAGCTGGGTGCCGGAGACTTCTCTCATGATCTCCATCACTTTGTCGAAGTTCATCCTGCGTCTGTACGGGCGGTCGGAATACATAGCATCGAAGGTATCCGCAACGGCGATGATCTGGGCAACGCGAGGGATATCATCTCCCTTGAGTCCCTTAGGATAGCCCTTTCCGTCAGGTCTTTCGTGGTGGCTTCCGGCGCCTATAGCCAGTTCAGGCATGATGCTGATGTCCTTGAGAACGTTGTAGCCCAGGCCTGAATGCGACTTGATTATCGCGAATTCCTCGTCAGTCAGCTTGCCCGGCTTGTTCAGGACTTCTTCAGGGATGCCTATCTTGCCTATGTCATGCAGTAGAGCTATGTTGTAGTACTTCTCTATCTCATCCTCGCTGCAGCCTAGTTCTTCTGCGAGCATCGCAGTATAATTGGCGACCCTCATCGAGTGGCCGTTGGTGTACTTGTCTTTCATATCGATCGTCTTCGCAAAGGCCTCGGTGACTTCCTTTACGAGCTGCTTGTTCTCTTTTTCTTTCTTTTCGTAGGCCCTTGCCTGACGCATCATGAAGAGCTTTACGATAGAAGCTATGATGCCGGCAATAACGGCGGCGACCAGTACATAGAACCACGGCTTTTCGTAGAACGCTTTCGATATGATGATCCGGGTTTTGTATTCTGCGGTATCGTGTCCCATCGAGTCCGAAAGATCTATCACAAAGCTGTAAGTGCCGCCCTTCAGGTTCGTATAGTCAGTCGGAACCAGATCGCTCCTCTTGACCGTGGATTTGCTCTTGTCGAATCCTCTGAGATAATATGTCACATCAGGATTTATAAGAGAGTATGTGAACACATAAGGGTAAACCGTCAGCTTTGACGGGTGCTTCGGTACTGTTATCACGCCTTTCGCGTCCGGATAATAGAACTTTCCGTCTGCCTCTACGTACGGCACAGCGACCTTTGTGCTTGCAACGTCATCAAAATCCAGATTGATATTGACCTTGCTCACTCCGGTGTTGCCGGCGATATACAGATCCCCGTCCTTTGTGAGCTCGCTGTATGAATTAGCCGTCGCTATGCACGAAAGACCGTTGTCGGTATCGTAGAACAATGGGCTTATCTCTTTGTTTTCAAGCATCTCGGACGTCGGCACCTGGTATATGCCGTTGCTGGAGAGCACCCACATCTCGTCCCTGCTGTTCTGGTAAAGGTCGAAGTTGTTCGAGTACGGGAACTTATGTATGTTCACCACTTTGTTGTCTTTATCCAGATAAGCGATGGAATTGCTTGTTACCAGCCACAGTATATCTCTCGACCTGTCCTTCTTGACGCGCATTACCACGTCCGAGGTAAGACCGTCTTCCGTTCCGATATGCAGAGTCTTTCCGTCATGGATGATATACAGACCGTCTCCGTCCGATCCGAAGACCAGGTCTCCGTTGTCCGCCTCGGCAACGGTCAGTATCTCGGTATTTGCGAGTCCGTCCTTATCGTTATAGACCTTTTTGACGCTGTCGCCTTCTATCACGGCAACTCCGCCCGTACAGGCCACAAGGATCCGGCCGTCTTTTGTTTCGGATACGCTTCTTATCCGCTCAGAAGGCAGACCGTCTCCGGTCGTGAATCTCCTGATCGCTCCGTCACTGTATCTGACAAGACATTCCGGGCTGAAAGTAGATATCCAGATGTTGTTTTTGCTGTCTTTTTCGATACTCCTGATCCTGGCTTCGGAGAGCATGGCCGACAGTTCGTTGTTTACCCTCTCGCCCGTGCTTTCGTCGATTATTATGAGGCCGGCGTCAGTGCCGATGTACAGCTGGCTGAGATGTTTGCACGTCGTATTGACTACGGCCGGTTCAAGTCCGTATTTCTCAAAGATATCAAGGAATCTGTTCCTGACGATCTTCATCACACCCTGCCTTGATGATGTAAACCAGAGATTTCCCTGGTAATCGGTCATCATCTCGTCGATCGAGTGAGACATCGGCAGATCTTCAAGAGTATATGCCTTGCCTCCCCTGATGATGCCTATGCCGGAATCGGTCGTGACCCATACCTGATCATCAATAGGCGTTATGCTCTTGCAGTATGAGAGCGGAGCCATGTCCACAGAAGTCTTGTCGTTCAGTTTTTCCGACAGGGTGCCGTGATATACCGTAGATTCCTCAGTGCCGATATATACCATGCCGGGATCATTGTCATCCGGCGTGATGCATGTGGCATCTGAGATCCCGAGATCATCCGCCGTGTAGTATTCGTCCAGCCTGCCGTCTTTAAGCGTGAATACTTCGTTGTTGTTCGTATTGCAGTAAAGCGTTCCGTCGCTGCCGGCATTTATCTCCCATACATAGGCATCTGCTATCTTTTCATCTTTGATGGCGGTCAGCTTCAGATCGCTGTCGAGCACGGATATGCCCTTCGTCGTTGCTATATATATGTTTCCGTCCTTATCCTCTGAGAATGCCCGTACAGAAAGCGACCTCAGCCCGTCTTCTTTATTGAACTGAGTATATTCGCCCTTATCCATCACAAAGGCTCCGCTGTCGTTCGTGCCGATCCACAGCCTGTCTTTGCTGTCGACATACAGACTGACGACGCTTGCGATACCTGTTGTGGAATCGATCCTTTCGAAGGAATTGCCGTCATACCTGATCAGTCCGCCGTAGCTCCCTATCCATATGAATCCCTCTGAAGTCTCAGCGATCGCGTTAGCTTCGGAGGTAGGAAGTCCTTTTGTATTATCGTAAAGGACGGCGGAAAAGCCTTCCTTCTGTCCCGTAACATCGACATTTACAGAACTGTCTTCGCCCGACACGACAAGCGCCATGCCTGATATCATGGCTGCGGTCATCAGTATGATGATTATTTGCTTTATCCCGGTTTTTGACATTTATGTACCCTTTTTTCAGAACCTGATAATATTCTGACGGTTTATTTTAACACAGACGGGCAATATATAGTAGTCATTATGCAATAAATGATAAATACGCCCCCACATTTTGTGGAGGCGTATCATGATTTTCGCTTTTATTAGATGATCGTGTTATTTCTCTTCGTTCTCTTCGGACTTCTTGCCGAGCTTTTTAGGAGTGACCTTTTTGTCTCTCGAAGGAGCCTTCTTCTCTTCGGTCTCTTCCTTCTTCGCGTCGTCCTTGGCTGCAGGCTTGCTTCCGGATGCATCCTTAGGACTTACGCTTGCGATAGCAGTCTTGAGGAACTCGATCTTGTTCTTGCCGGCTGTCGTAGAGATAACGACGGTCTTTTCGTTGATCTTTTCGATCCTGCCGACGATGCCGCCGATAGTGATGGCCTCGTCGCCGACCTTCATCGCTTCTCTCATCTCTCTGTCGGCTTTATCTTTTTTTCTCTGAGGTCTGATCATCATGAAGTAGATCATGACGATGAGCAGACCCATCAGCATAAAACTGAATGCAGGGCTGTTAGGATTCATAATTACCTCCCGGATATGCTTGTGTTTTGTTTGGTGCCGGCGGTGGGGGTCGAACCCACACGATATTGCTATCACGGGATTTTGAATCCCGCGCGTCTGCCAATTCCGCCACGCCGGCCAATGGCAATTTGGCTAAAAAAATGGTGTGGATGACTGGACTCGAACCAGCACGGTTTCACCCACATGGCCCTCAACCATGCGCGTCTACCAATTCCGCCACATCCACACGGCACTTCACGATTATAGACACTTTTCACTGCAAATGCAAGGCTGAAATGAAAGATTTTTTCTTTTTTTTCGGTTTTCCTGTTTTCAGACGGCCAGACCGTACGATGACAGCGCCTTTTCGACAGCGGTCTCAAGGTCTTCCATCGTACCGTTATTGTATATGACAAGGTCGGCCTTCGCCTTCTTTGCCTCATCGTCCTCCTGCGAGTCCATGATCAGATCTATCATGCCGGCATCGATGCCGTCCCGCTCCATTATCCTTGCGGCTCTCAGCGCATGATCGGCCGTAACGACCCATACCGCGTCGTATTCGCCTTCCGTTCCCGTCTCAAAGAGAAGCGGGATATCGTAGAACAGAGCCTTTTCTCCTGCCTTTTCCTTCTGAGACCTTATAGCTTCTATATCCTCGAGCACCACCCTGGTCGTGCCTTCTTCGAGAAGGGCCTTCTTTGCCGGGTCCCTGAAAACGAGGTCCCTCATCTTCGCCCTGTCCAGGCTGCCGTCTTCCATAATGAATCCGGGGCCGAATTTTTCCCTGATATAAGGGATGGCCCTGCCTCCTGATGAAGTAAGCTCCCTGGACATGGCATCAGCGTCTATGACTGTATAGCCGCAGGATCTTAATATTTCGGTCACGCTCGTCTTGCCTGACCCTATGCCTCCGGTGATAGCTATGTTCAGCATCATGATCTCCCTGTCACTTCAGTTCATACCAGGTCTTGCCTGTGTGTATATCGCATACAAGGTCTACGGCAAGATCGGCGGCGTTTCTCATGCATGTGTCGAGTATCTCCCTCACCTGAGCCAGCTCGCTGTCAGGGCCTTCGACGATGAGCTCATCGTGTATCTGCAGTATGAGCCTGGATCTTAGTCCTTTCTTTCTGAGCTCGGCGGAAACGGAATTCATCGCGATCTTTATTATGTCGGCAGCCGTTCCCTGTATCGGAGTGTTCATCGCAAGACGCTTTGCAAGTTCTCTTTCCATGAATTTTCTGGATGCGAATTCAGGGATCTTTCTGACCCTGCCGAAGTAAGTCCTCACTTCGCGGTTTTCTTCGCCGCTTTCTATCTGCCTGTCCAGATATTCCTTTACAGCGGTATGCTTGGCAAAATACTCGTTGATATACTTCTGCCCTTCGGTCCTGGATATGTTCAGGCTCTCGCCGAGTCCGAATCCGCTCATTCCGTATACGACACCGAAATTGACCGCCTTTGCGCGCGTCCTGTCCAGAGCAGTGACTTCATCCTCCGGAATGTTGAACACTCTGGACGCCGTGGCTCTGTGTATATCCTTGCCGGATCTGAAGTCTTCGATCAGGGATCCGTCTCCGCTGAGAGCAGCCAGTATCCGCAGTTCTATCTGTGAATAGTCGGAGCCTGTGAACGAGCAGCTGCCTGAAGAAACGGTGAACGCTTTTCTTATCATTCTGCCGTACTCATCTCTCACAGGTATGTTCTGAAGGTTAGGCTCCGTGCAGCTGAGCCTTCCGGTGGCGGCGACAGTCTGCATGAAATGCGGTCTTACCCTTCCGTCCTCGCCGATAAGCGGCAGAAGGCCTTCGACATAAGTGCTGTTCAATTTTGAAAGCTTGCGGTATTCAAGGACATCGGCAACGATCCTGTTGTCATCCTTCAGTTTTTCGAGCACATCGGCAGCGGTCGAATATGAGCCGCTCTTGTTTTTCCCCTGTTTAGGGTACGGTATCTGCATCTTCTCAAAGAGGATGCTTCCGAGCTGCTTAGGTGAATTGATATTGAATTCAGCTCCCGCTTCATCATATATGCCTGCTTCGAGTTCTTTTATGCCTGCAGTGAGCTCGTCACCGATGCTCCTGAGTATGTCCCTGTCGCACCTGATGCCTTCGCGCTCCATGAGAGCAAGCGTCAGTACAAGAGGCATCTCGCATGTCTCGAAAAGCTCCCTGCATCCTGCTTCATCGAGTGAAGCGGACTGCTGTTCTTTGACTCTGGCGGCATAAAAGGCTCTTTTTACAAGTTCTTCATCTGAAAGTCCGAGCGAATCATCAGACGCCGCATCTGAAAGAGCCGCAGTCTCGTCTTCAGCCGCCACATATCCGTTATATCTCAGGAGAAGCTTGTCGAGAGGATATTTCTGCCTGTTCGCATCGAGCAGGTATTCTGCTATCGCAGCATCGTAACACGGGATGTATTCCGCCTCATGTTTCGCAAGAAGCGAATAGATTATACGTTTGAGGCCGCATCCGCACAGCCTGTATCCCATTCCGGCGACAGCGGATATCACCAGGGGCCCGTCCACGGGCGTAAGCTCCCTGACGCATGCGATGCTTTTATCATCGCTGTACATGACTATACTTCTTATCTCAGGCTCCCTGAGATGGTCCGCATCTGTTGCAGCCTCTATGAAAACCTCACTCCCGGATGCGACTTTCGACATGAAATCTTCCGGGCTCACCATGCGCACTTTTTCGAGAGCTGTTCTGAGATCCTGCGAAGATGAAGGCGCAGCTATATCATCGGACGCGCCCGCCTGGAGTTTTTTGAGGAAGCTGTTGAATTCCAGCTCCGTGTATACCCCGACCAGTCTCTTCATGTCAGGCTCTGTGTATTCGAGCTCCTCCCATGTGAAATCCACAGGAGACTCTCTGTTGATGGTCGCAAGCCATTTTGACATGCGCGCGGTCTCCATATTGTCCCTGATGTTTTCGCCCATCTTCCCCTTTATCTCACCGGCATGCTCGAGAACGCTCTCAAGAGTCCCGTATTCTTTCAGAAGGGCTATGCCTTTTTTCTCGCCTATGCCCGGCACTCCGGGTATGTTGTCGGAGCTGTCTCCCATGAGACCTTTCAGGTCAATGAACTGTTCAGGTGTCAGACCGTATCTTTCTTCCATCGCATCGATGTCGTATAGGTCGAATTCGCTCATACCGCGCTTATTGATAAGCACCATTACATGTTCGCCGACAAGCTGGAGTTCGTCCTTGTCGCCCGAAATAACGAGCGTATCCAGGCCTTTCTGTTCTGCTCTGGAGCTTATGGTGCCGATGATGTCATCCGCTTCGTACTGAGGCTTTTCCAAAACGGCGATGTTCATCGCTTCAAGGACCTCATGCATCATCGGTATCTGCGAAAGGAGTTCAGGCGGAGTCTTAAGTCTGCCCGCTTTGTATTCCTTGTATACATCGTGTCTGAAAGTCCCGCCTTTCATGTCGAACGCGACCGCGATGTGGGTAGGACTGTAATCCGCTATGATCTTGTTCAGCATATTAACAAAGGCAAACACACCCTGAGTGTGCATGCCTTTTGAAGTGACCATTGGTCTCATTGCGAAATATGCTCTGAACAGCAGACTGTTGCCGTCGATGAGTATAAGTCTTTTCATGGTTTTATCTCCGTGCCGTAAAAACCGAAGCCGACGGGAGTCCGTATGCTGGTTTGGCCGACATGGCCGCATCTATTATCGCATACTGCATAACGTCTGTGGCCAGAGCGGCAAATGCATCGAAATTCACTTCCTGTTTGCCGGAAGCAAGTACGAACACCGTATCTCCGTCAAGCGTGCTGTGTACGGGCTTGATGGCCCTTGCGTACGCATCGTGTAGTATGGAGGCAAGCTTGTTTGCCTGAGCCTTTGTAAGCTTCGCGTTCGTTATGAGACATCCGATCGTGGTATTGAACGGGATATCGTATCCGAGATCAGCGTCTTCTTTTGCGGTCTCTTCGAATTCATCGAGGAAATCTTCGATCGCCTGTTTTTCGGCATCATGGATCTCTTCTTCGTCCTCTTCGTACGCTGCCGCTTCGTCGCGTCTCATGTGTTTTCCGTAAGGCTTATCATCTATGAAAGACTGCGGTGCTGCAGTTCCATGCCCTGCGGCAGTCTCAGGTACAGGAGCGGCAGCTGCTGTCTCTTCGGTCACCGGCCCAGGTGTAACGGATGCTTTCTTTGCAGCGGCAGGCTCAGGAGCGATCGCTGCTGCTTCGGCGGCCTTTTCAGCCTCCCTCTTCTCTTCTGCGAGACGCATAGCTTTGCGCTGCTCTTCTCTCAGCATCTCCTGTCTGACCCTGTCTTCCTTGAATCTTTTATCCGCTTCGAGGATATCTGATTTTTTGTACTGGTTCGTCTTCCTGAATTCTTCTTTGATCGCCCTTGCGACTTCCCTCATTCTTTCCCTGTGCTCGACTCTAGTCATGGATCCGACGGCCTCGCGTCTGTCACTTTCAGCAACGGTTTCACGAGGTTTTTTAGGGCTTTCCGGAACGACCATGTCCTTAAGAGCCCTTATCGTGCCGTATATGCTTCTTCCGTCTTCCGAGCGAAGGCCCGCGATTATGTTGCCGGCTCCGTTATAGACATCGCCCATCGCGTTTACCGCCACTACTGCTCCGACCTCAATGGATCCGTCCCCGCATGCAAATGTCCCGAGGCCGGTCTTCATTGCCCTTCTGATGCCAAAAGTCTTGCCGACTGACGCTCCTGTTCCGGCGCCGGAATTCCCGTTCCTGAACCTGCCGTTGAAAGCGTTTCTTGTCGCCTCGATGCCCATTTTGACGTCAGGAAAGGCCCTGCAGTCTCCTATGTTCAGATCAAAAAGAGATGCTCCGCATACCAGAGGTACGACGATGTCTCCCATCCTGAAACCGATGCCGTGTTCAGCCAGTTCTCTTGTCACACCGGAAGCAGCTTCGAGCCCGAACGCCGAGCCGCCGCTGAGTATCACACCGTTGATGGTCTCTGCGGTGTTCTCGCTTTTCAGAAGATCGGTCTCCCTTGTAGCGGGACCTCCGCCGCGGACATCGACGCCTCCTACAGCGCCCTTTTCGCAGACGATGACTGTGCAGCCCGTTCCTTTGCCTCGGTCCTCGGCATTGCCGATCATGAAATCATCAAGCATGGAAATGTCGATAGTGTTAAGTTTCATTGTTTCCCGTGTTCTTTCAGTCAGATATCTCTGTTCGATATGCAAAATATATCACATTTCAGAAGCATTTTTTAAGCATTTCAGGGTCCGGCTCTGATTTATCGAGTGCTCCGGCCGCAAAGTATGCGATTCCTCCGATCAGCAGTCCCGCTATTATCTCATGGATGCCGAACGGAAGTATCTTGACTCTGTTGAAGAATATAAAGGTCGCAAGTCCGCATATGACAGACGCGAGACAGGCTTTGCTGCTTCCCTTCTTCCAGTAGAGTCCTCCGATTATCGGCCAGAAAAACGTAGCTTCGAGTCCTCCGAACGCAAACAGGTTTATCCATACTATGACATCGGGAGGGTTGAGCGCCAGAAGGCAGCCGACGATGCCGATCCCGGCAGTCAGCGCAAAACTGTATTTAGGCACTTTCCCGAAAGCCTCGTCATATACCGGATCGTTCACCGCTTCCGTTCCGAGCGGTACTTTTTTGACATAGTGCAGATACAGGTCCTTTATTATAGTTGCTGATGCCAGTATGAGAAGCGAATCTATCGTTGACATTACTGCCGCCAGCGGCGCCGCAAGGAAAAGCCCGGCGGCCCAGGCAGGCATGTATCTCATGACGACATACGGTATGACCTGGTCGGTGCTTTCAAGTCCGCCTTCAGGAAGAAGAGGAAAAGCAAGTGTGCCGGCAAGGTGCATGCCTATCATGAGGACGCCGATAACAGCCGTTCCGTATATCATAGCTCTGTGCATGGATTTTGTGTCCCTGAATGCCATGCACCTTACAGCGGTCTGAGGAAGTCCCAGCACGGCCACTCCGACGAGTACCCAGAAAGATATCAGCGCTCCCGGCCTGAGTGCCGGTATTTCGGTTCCGTATGAGCCCTTGCCCATGAGATCCCATCCCGGGTTTCCTGCATCGAGAGACGATACTATACTGTCCATTCCGCCGCCCGCTCTTATGATAAAGAACAGCAGAAGGAATGTGCCTGCGGTCATGACGATGCCCTGTATCGTGTCAGTGGTGACTACCGCCTTGAATCCTCCTACCGAGGTATAGATCACTACTACTGCGCCGAAAAGCAGAAGACCTGCCCAGTAAGGAAGGCCTGTAACGCTCTGAAGAAGGGTCGCACCGCCTATGAACTGCGCGATCATCTGCGTCGTAAAGAATACGACCATCGCTATCCCGCATATTATCACTACCGCAGGAGAATCATAACGTGCCCTGAGATAATCGTTTATAGTGACAGCATTCGTCCTTCTGGCTATCATTGCGAATTTTTTGCCGAGCACTCCGAGCGTAAGGAATGTTGCTCCTATCTGCACTCCGGCTACCCACGACCATGTCATGCCGAAGCTCGAAGCAAGTCCCGGTCCGCCAAGAAATGAACTTGCGATCGTATATGTCGCGACAAGAGTCATCGCGAGGACGACGCCTCCCATGCTTCTCGAGCCGGCAAAGTAATTTGAAAGGAATCCGCTTGACGCATTCTCTTTTGCGGATCGCCTGCTTGCACTGATACCGAGGTACAGGTTTATCAGAAGATAAGCCACGAGAATGAAAAGTACGGCAGCGTTCTTACTCATCGCTGTCTCCTTCCTCATCCTCAAGGCTGAAATCCCTGAAGACGCTCTTCAGTAAAAAAGCTACCCCAGCAAGCGCTATCACGAACATGCCCGGGGTGCTTATTACCCACCACAGCGGAAGTCCGAACAGCCTCAGGCCCGTACCGGACAGGCCGTATGCGAATGCGACGTTCCACACAAAGCATAATGCAAATAATATGAGGGTGTATTTTGCTTCTTTTCTGATCTGTTTTTCTTTTTGTTCTCTGTTCATTTTTCTTATCAAAAAAATCCCGAAATACCGTCAAGCCTTTAATTGACGCCCTATCGTTTACGATAAGGTGGGTACTTCCTGAGCCTGGCTTCTGTAGTCCACCCTTTGGAGGCTTTACATAATGCTTCCGCATCGGAATCCCTTTAAGTATGTGTAGGTTCAATTATGAAGACTTTAACGCATATTCCAGGACTTGCTTATCAGTCGAGTTCTAGATCGCAGTTGAAGTATACCTTCTGGACGTCATCGTTGTCCTCGAGGCTTGTTATGAGTTTCGTGAGCGATTTGACCGCAGCTTCGTCAGTGACATTTGCCTCCATCGACGGGATCTGCTCTATCTCTGCTTCGAAGATCTCGTAGCCTGCATCCTTGATGGCCTGATGCACATCGTTGAAGACCGACGGCTCAGTCCTGATCTCGAAGTTGTCCTCGTTTACGATCATGTCATCAGCGCCGGCATCGAGAGCCGCCATCATGACTTCATCCTCGTCGAGGCCTTCTGAGTCTATGACGACAACGCCCTTGCGGCTGAACATATACGATACGCATCCCGGTGTGCCGAGGTTCCCTCCGTTCTTGTCGAAGACGGATCTTACGAAGGAAGCTGTCCTGTTCTTGTTGTCCGTAAGAGCCTCGACTATGACGGCTACTCCGCTTGGCCCGTAACCCTCAAACTGAAGTTCTTCGTACGATTCTCCGCCAAGCTCTCCGGTACCCTTTTTGATCGCTCTGTTGATGTTATCGTTAGGCATTCCTATGGATTTTGCCTTGTCGATCGCGACTCTTAGCGAAGGGTTGAATTCCGGATCCCCGCCGGCTTTTGCCGCCACGATGATCTGCCTCGAATACTTGGTGAACATCGCGGATCTTTTCGAATCCTGTGCTGATTTCCTGTTTGCTATGGTTCCATGCCTGCCCATTGGCAGCCACCTCCTTTATATGATATTTGTTCAGTTTACATCCAAATAATACTACTATGCATCCGTATCTTCAAGATTCTTGAATGCCGTCGACATCATCAGCTTTATACGGTTCAGCTGGTTTACAGTAGAAGCTCCCGGATCGTAGTCGATCGCAACGATGTTCGCTTTTTCATCGTACTGCCGCAGAGCCTTGAGCATGCCTTTGCCGGCTACATGGTTAGGCAGGCAGGCAAAAGGCTGCAGACAGAGTATGTTCTTGACTCCGTCGTCTATCAGATCGACCATTTCGCCGGTCAGGAGCCAGCCTTCGCCGCACTGATTGCCTACCGATATGAAGCGCTCGGCGTTTGCCGCAGTCTCTTCGATCTTATGATCAGGCGTGAATCTTCTGCTCTTCGCACAGGCATCTCTGACATACTTTCTGTAATGTTCGATGAATTCAATGCCGGCGCGGTTTATTATCATGTCCTTATATGTGCCGGACAGGTTGTTGTAGTTATATATCTTGTTGAGGAACCCGTATTCGAAGAAGTCGATGAACGACGGAACGACGGCTTCTCCTCCCTCCTCCTCGATGGTCTCGACGAGGTTGTTGTTAGCGTTCGGATGGTACTTGACAAGTATCTCGCCGACAACGCCCACTCTCGGCTTGACGATATCCTCGTGTATCGGAAGATCATCGAAATCGGAGACTATGGCGTTCAGATTCCTGACGAAAGTCTTTCTGCTGAGATCCGTGCAGTTATCGATTATACGGTCGAACCACGAATCCATCAGGGCCTGCGCCGATCCCTTTTCGATCTCGTACGGCCTTACCCTGTAAAGGCACTTCATCATCAGATCGCCGTACAGTGATGCGAACACCATCTTTCTGAGAAGGCCGACCGTGAGCTTGAAGCCCGGATTCTTTTCCAGACCTACCATGTTGAACGATATGACAGGCACCTGTTCCATGCCGAGGTCCTTGAGAGCCTTTCTCAGGAGAGCCACGTAGTTGCTCGCCCTGCATCCGCCTCCTGTCTGCGACATGAACACCGCCGTCTTATCCAGATCATACTCGCCTGATTTCAGGGCATATATGATCTGGCCGAGCGTGACTATAGTAGGATAGCACGCATCATTGTTGACGTATCTGAGTCCTTCCTCTTCGGATTCCTTTGTGACCGCCGGAAGCAGTATGCCGTTATATCCTGCCTTGCGGAGGATAGGCTCGAAATACTGGAAGTGCAGAGGAGACATCTGCGGTATCAGGAGCGTATATCCTTCCATGCGCATCTTTTTGGTGAATATCTTCCGGACGTAAGGGATGTTTATCCTTTTAGGTTTCGTTCCCAGCTTTTCCCTTTCGTCAAGAGCAGCCTTGAGCGATCTGATCCTGATCTTTGCAGCGCCGAGGTTCGCGCCCTCGTCTATCTTCAGGACCGTATAGAGCTTGTTGTTCTGCTGGAGCAGCTCGTCGACCTCGTCGGTGGTCACAGCGTCAAGACCGCAGCCGAATGAGTTGAGCTGTATCACCTCTATATCGTCATTCTGTCCGGCAAAGATAGCGGCCTTGTACAGCCTTGAGTGATATACCCACTGGTCGAGGATGCGCACAGGCCTTGCAGTGCTTATCTTCCAGCTGACAGAATCCTCCGAAAGAACGACCATTCCCTGCTGCGTGATAAGATCGTCTATGCCGTGGTTGATCTCAGGATCCACATGATAAGGCCTTCCGGAAAGGATTATCCCCTTTCTGCCGTGATCTCTCATGTATCTGATAGCGTCATTGCCGGCTTTAGCGACCCTGCTTCTGTATTCCTTCTGGGCTTTTCTGCCCGCTTCGAGGGCGTGCGTTATCTCCGTGGTATCAGTATCAAGGTCGAAAAGGCTGTATTCACGGTCATCCCTGCCGAGATGGTAGCTTTCGACCACGTTCTCGGCATTGCTGACATCGACCTGCCGTGTGCCGCAGAAGAACTTCGTCATCTCGCGGACGAATCTTTCATCGTTGTCGTACGGCACGAACGGATGGTAGAACTCCACGTCGTTATCGTAGAAATAATCCGCCATGTTCTTGTCTATGACTTCCGGATATGTCGCAACGACCGGACAGTTATAGTGATTCGGCGCTGTCTTGTCTTCTACAGCCTCGTAGTTTATCGACGGATAGAATATCCTCTTTACCCCGTTTTCTACCAGCCACTTTATATGGCCGTGAACGACTTTGGCCGGGTAGCACGCTGTGTCCGAGGATATCGTGTCCATCCCGTTCTGGTACATGTCCTTGTTCGTCGGCGGGCTCAGGACTATCCTGAATCCCAGATGAGTGAAGAAAGCATGCCAGAAAGGATAGTTCTCGTACATGTTGAGGACTCTCGGTATACCGATGATGCCCCTTTTCGCTTCGCTTTCACTGAGAACAGGCCTGTCGAAGAGAAGCTTCGCCTTTGTTCTGTACAGGTTAGGAAGATCCGACTTCTTCGAAGAGATGCCGGCACCCTTTTCACATCTGTTGCCTGTTATGTATCTGCTGCCGTCAGCGAACCTGGATATGGTAAGCAGGCAGTTGTTTCCGCAGCCGCCGCATCTTGCATTCGACGTTGCAACTGAAAAACTGTCGACCTGTTCCAGAGGGAGCACGGTCGATCTGTCTCCCTCCTTGTAATCGTCACATGCGATTATTGCGGAACCGAAAGCTCCCATAAGGCCGGAAATATCAGGCCTTATGACATCTTTCCCGAGAATTATCTCAAGGCTCCTGAGTACCGCCTCGTTGAGGAAGGTCCCTCCCTGGACAACGACATTCGGGCCGGTGTCGGAAGTGTTCCTCAGCTTGATGACCTTATAAAGGGCATTCTTGATGACAGAATAAGACAGCCCGGCTGAGATGTCCGCTATGGACGAGCCCTCTTTCTGGGCCTGCTTGACCTTCGAATTCATGAAGACCGTGCATCTTGTGCCGAGGTCGACAGGCTTCTTCGATCTCAGGGCTTCTTCAGCGAACTCGGGCACGCTCATGCTCACGGACTTGGCGTAAGTCTCGATGAAAGATCCGCAGCCCGACGAGCACGCCTCGTTCAGCATAATGCTGCTAATGGCGCCGTCGTGTATCTTCATGCACTTCATATCCTGTCCGCCTATATCCAGTATAAAACTGACCTCAGGCATGAACTGCTTTGCAGCCTTGTAATGGGCCATGGTCTCGATCTCGCCACCGTCGATCCTGTAGGCCGCCTGGACGAGTCCTTCCCCGTAGCCTGTGACGACCGACCTGCCTATGTACGCGTCTTCAGGCAGTTCTGAATAGATATCTTTCAGGATCTGCCTTACGACTTCGAGAGGGTCTCCTTCGTTGTTGCTGTAATGCTCGTATATGAGCTCCTTGCTGCGATTGATGAGCGCCGCTTTTGTCGTTGTTGATCCCGCGTCGATGCCGAGGAACACCGGGCCGGAAACCTCGGATATATTCCCTCTTTTTATCCTGTCTCTTGCATGTCTTTCCCTGAACTCTCTGAGCTCATCTTCGTCGAGGAAGAGCGGTCTCATGTACTTCGTATCCGTTATCTCATCGGGAGACGCATTGTCGAGCCTTTTGATCAGGGAATCAAGCTCTGCTGCTTCAGCCTTTTCGGCGAGATACGCAGCGCCTATGGCAACGAAAAACTTTGCGTTCTCAGGGAATATGACATTTTCTTCTTTAAGAGAAAGAGTCTCGATGAATCTGTTTCTGAGCTCTGAAAGATATTCGAGAGGTCCTCCAAGAAATGCGACATTGCCCCTGATAGGATGTCCGCAGGCAAGACCTGATATCATCTGGTTCACAACAGCCTGGAATATCGACGCTGCTATGTCGGCCGTCTTTGCACCGTCGTTGATAAGCGGCTGAATGTCCGTCTTTGCGAATACGCCGCAGCGCGAAGCTATAGGATAGATCATCTCGTGATCTTTTGCGGCCTCGTTCAGGCCCCCCGCGTCCGTATTGAGCAGCACTGCCATCTGGTCGATGAAAGCGCCTGTTCCTCCGGCGCATGTGCCGTTCATCCTCTGCTCGACAGTCTGTCCGTAGAACGTTATTTTGGCATCCTCTCCGCCGAGCTCGATCGCTACGTCGGTCTGAGGTATGAGTTCTTCTACCGCTCTGCTGCAGGCTATGACCTCCTGCTCGAACCTTATGCCCAGAAGATCGGCAAGCGAAAGCCCGCCGGACCCTGTGATAACGGGTCTGACGCTGATATTCCCTTTTGTCTTTCTCATCTCCCGGATGAGTTCTCCGGCTTTTTCAAATACGTTCGACATGTGCCGTTCGTACTTCGAATAAACTACTTTGCCGGTCTCATCCATCAGGACGAGTTTGACTGTCGTTGATCCTACATCGATACCTAATCTTAGTTCCATATACCTGTAATAAATAAAATTGGGCAGACCGTAAGCCGGGTTCTGTATTAGACGATCATCCATCTGGGACTGCAGTTGCCTGCAGCCTCTAGCGACTTACCTTCGGGCGGGTACGGGCCGCACCGCAAAATGCCCTACTTAGTCTTGCTCCGGATGGGGTTTACACGGCCGTCATGTCTCCATGACGCCGGTGAGCTCTTGCCTCACCATTTCAACCTTGCCACGGCATTACCCGTTTCGGCGGTATGTTTCTGTTGCACTTTCCCTACAGTTGCCTGCGGCGGACGTTATCCGTCATCCCTGCCCTGCGGAGCCCGGACTTTCCTCATGCGTATGCACGCGATCGTCTGGTCTGCCCAAACGCATTGAATATTATATTTCTTTAAAATGTATTTTCAAGAGTTTTATTTCTGCTTTCTGTCTGCGAAAGAAGCGAGCTGAGATATTCAAGCTCCCTGTTGAGATCAGCGATCTTTTCGTTGCCGCTGCCGCTCTTTTGCAGGTTTGCGATCTGTTCTCTTATGCTGCCGGCCTTCCAGCCTATCCTGTTTGCGGCGAGTACCGGATCAGCTTCAGCAAGCGACGGAGGATACTTCCATCGGATATCATCTTCTGGATAAGGAGGATCTTTCGATTTATCTCCGGAAGGCACGGCCGTTATTATCTCGCATGCGAATTTGCCTTCTCCGGCAAGAGTGTCCGTCAGGATGTCCCAGCCGTTCACATAAAGCCAGTATCTGAGAGCACCGGAATGCTTTCTCGGCTGCAGGATGAGCCTTCTGAAGCTGCGGCTCTTTTCGATGTCCGCATCGAGTATGCCGGCTATGGTGTGGCCTCCGAGACCGCCAATTATGATCTCATCGACCTCTCCGGCTCCGATCGTCTCAAGGCCGTCGCCGGTCCTGAAGTCTTCGTCTCTGACTTTATCCATGAGTCCGCACTGCCTGAACGTCTCCCTTGCCTTGGCAAGCGATCCTTCGGAAATGTCCGACATTATAACGCGGGGACTGATGCCGTACCTTATCAAAAGCATCGGGACGTATCCGTGATCCGTCCCGATATCTGCTGCTGTATGTCCTTTGACAACGCTGTCTGCCAGCGCGTATATCCTTTTGCTGAGCCTCATTGGTCTCCTGTCCCGGGATCCCTACTCGAGGTAGTCCTTGAGCTTCTTGCTTCGGCTCGGATGCCTGAGCTTTCTGAGAGCCTTGGCCTCGATCTGACGTATCCTCTCGCGGGTAACATTGAATTCTCTGCCCACCTCTTCGAGTGTGCGCGGACGTCCGTCATCGAGTCCGAATCTGAGTATAAGGACCTTCTTCTCTCTCTCGCTCAGAGTATCGAGCACCTCGCGGAGCTGTTTCTGGAGCATCGAATACGCAGCGGCGTCGACCGGTGAAGGGATATCCTCATCAGGTATGAAGTCTCCGAGGTGGCTGTCTTCCTCTTCGCCTATAGGCGTCTCGAGCGATACAGGATCCTGGCTGATCTTCTTTATCTCTCTTACCTTTTCGACTGAGATGCCCATCTCTTTTGCGATCTCCTCACTGGTCGGCTCTCTGCCGTACTCCTGGAGCAGCTGTCTGGATATCCTGATCAGCTTGTTGATGGTCTCTACCATGTGGACCGGTATGCGGATGGTCCTTGCCTGGTCTGCGATAGACCTGGTGATGGCCTGCCTGATCCACCATGTCGCGTATGTGCTGAACTTATATCCTTTTGTATAGTCGAATTTTTCGACTGCCTTGATAAGACCGAGGTTGCCTTCCTGTATGAGGTCTAGGAACGAAAGACCTCTGTTGAGGTATCTTCTTGCAATGGATACGACGAGTCTCAGGTTGGATTCGCAGAGTTTCTTCTTGGCCTCCTCATCGCCCTGTTCGATACGTATTGCAAGCTCTCTCTCTTCTTCTGCGGTCAGCAGAGGCACCTTGCCTATCTCCTTGAAATACATCCTGACTGGATCATCCGTCGGGATATTCTTTGCAGCATCGGTGACTTCGATCTCACCTGACGATTTGATGACTACTCCGCTCTTCTTTTCGTCCTCTTCGTCATTGATGATATCATCGCCTTCCATCTCCATCTCGAGGATCTCGTCATCATCGACATCGTCATCTTCGAGTTCGATCGATGTCGGTTCTCTGGACTCGATGATACTGATGTTGCGGCTCTCTACAAGATCGTATATCTCTTCGAGAGTATCCTTGTCAGGAGTCACATCCGACAGCATCGCGTTGATCTCGGCATATGTGACCTCGTTGCCTGTCAGCTTGGCTGTCTCGACTATCGAGTTCGCGAGTTCTTCGGTCCTGGACACTTCAGCACGGGTCTCTTTTTCGTCATCATCGTAGATGCCGTCCATTTGCTTGATTGAATTCTTTACATCTTCAGGCATTATCTTTCCTCCATTGTATTCTTGATGAGTTCATCGAGTTCGATAAGGCGCATCGCGAGTCTTTCAACTTCATCGGTCCTGCCCATCTTTTCGGCTACCGCTATATTGTTCGTGACCTCTGCCTTTTCGTCCCGGTATCTTCCCTGCAGGTACCCTGCTTTCGTTTCTTTGTAGAAAGCCTCATCATCGGGTCCCGTCCGGATCGATGAAAGCTGCCCCGAGAACTCGGCTTCTTCATCAGGATCGAGCGCTTCGAATATCTTTTCCTTTTCTATCCCGTGGACCGAATTTGCTTCTTTAGCATATATCGATTCTTCAACGAGCAGTATCTTATTCGCAAGCGCGCTTCTGAATTCGATGCCGTCTTCTCTGAAGCGCTTTATATATCTCGGATCATGCATCGCCAGAATGACGAATGCCGTCTCAAGCCTTTCGTAATACCCTGTATCCAGGGACTTCTTTGCAGTATCCCTTACTGCCCGCTCGCTTCTGAGCCCTGACTGTCTGTCCCCGGTCCGGCTTTCTCTCGTGCCGGTCTGCACTGCCATGCTTATCGCGTGCCCGGATATGCCGAACTCTTCGGAAAGCTTCCGGGTATATATGTCGAGCTCGACCGGGCCGAGCTGTGAGAGTATCGGTACGACTCTTTCGATGTACTCGAGCACATCCCTGTCGTTCGTAAGATCGAAGCCGCGTCTTGCGAGCATGAGCTTGTAGTCGGTCGCAGGGACCGCCTCATCTGCCAGCCTGAGAAAAGCTTCTTTGCCATGGGCTTTTATGAAGTCATCGGGATCCTTGCCGTCCGTGACCGTGAGCACCCTGGCCTTTCCGCCGGCGGCGCTTATGACATCGATACCTCTTAGAGCAGCATTGATACCGGCAGCATCGGAATCATATGACAGAACGATATTCTTCGAGTACCGGCACAGCAGTCTGGCCTGGTTGAGCGTCAGCGCCGTTCCGAGAGACGCAGCGACATTTTTCACTCCGTTCTGGTACAGCGAGATCATGTCCATGTAGCCTTCGACGATTATGGCTCTCTGCTCTCTGTCTATCTCTTTTTTCGTGAGGTTCAGTCCGAAAAGATTGTTCTTCTTGAGGAATATCTCGCTCTCTGGCGAATTCAGGTATTTCGGCTTGTAATCGCCGATGGCGCGTCCTCCGAAGCCTATCACCTTGTCCTGGGTGCTGATGATCGGAAACATTACCCTGTCCCTGAATTTATCATACAGACCGCCTTTGCCGCTGTTTGCGAGTCCAAGCCTGATCATGTCTTCATCGCTGACGCCCTCTTCTCTGAGGTGATCAACAAGAGCGTGTCCCGATGCGGGAGCGTAGCCTAGTCCGAATGCGGTGATAGTTTCCTTTGAAAGCCCGCGGTTTCTGAGATATGCCAGGCCTTTGTTGCCTTTACGGCCGAGAGAGTTGTAGAAGAACCTCGCGGCCTTCGCGTTGATACCGTGATACTTGTCGTAGTCTATCTTAGGTCCGCTGCTCCTCCGTTCCGGAAGCTTTATGCCGTTCTCCCTGGCGAGTTTTTCGACCGCTTCCATGAACGGCAGCTTGTAATACTCGGATACAAAGCTTATGACATCGCCCGACTTTCCGCAGCCGAAGCAGTGATAGAACTGCTTCCCCTCGTTTACACTGAACGAAGGAGTCTTTTCGGAATGGAACGGACACAGCCCCATGTAGCCCGAGCCTGACCTCTTCAGAGCGACTTCGCGGCCTATGATGTCCACTATGTTGAGCTGAGCTTTTAATTCATCTGTGAAGTTGTCATAAGCCATTGGCTAAAGCTGCCTCCATCCCTGCGGCACGAAGAGTTTCCCGTACATCTCGAGCGCATACCTGTCAGTCATGCCCGATATCCAGTCCCTTACGGCTGCGTGGGTCCCTTCTTCTTCCCATACCGTCCTGTATATGCCCTGTATCTCGTCAGGATGCTCGAGAAAATAGTCGTAAAGCGATGTGATGACCTTTTCGACCTTGTCGAGATCAGCTGTCGTACGCACATCAGGCGAATGATATACCGTCCTGAAAAGGAACGCCCTCAGATCAAGAAGAGCATAACTGGATTCCGGCGAAAGCTCTACACTGTCCTTTCCTTCGCTGTTTGAGCAAAGATCGGCTATCAGCTTGTTGATCCTGTCGCTGTGTGTATATCCGAGCACTTCAAGGTCCTTCTGCGGAAGGTCTTCCATAGTGAGAATACCGCTTCTTACAGCATCATCGATGTCGTGATTGACGTACGCTATCCTGTCGCAGATCTTTACGATCTGGCCTTCGAGAGTCACCGGTCTGACCGGGCCCCGGTGATTCAGTATCCCGTCCCTCACCTCGTATGTAAGGTTGAGACCTCTTCTTCTGGAAGTCTCTTCGAGTTTATCTACTGTTCTGAGGCTCTGCTCATTATGCGAAAATCCTCCCGGGTGGATATTGTTTAGTACCCTCTCGCCTACGTGGCCGAAAGGAGTATGTCCGAGATCGTGCCCAAGAGCTATGGCTTCGGTAAGATCTTCGTTATATGCGAGTATCTTGGCCACAGTGCGGGATATCTGCGCCACCTCGAGGGTGTGCGTCAGTCTCGTGCGGTAATGATCAGTCTCAGGAGCCAGAAACACCTGGGTCTTGTGTATCAGTCTCCTGAACGCCTTTGAATGGATTATCCTGTCTCTGTCCCTCTGATATACCGTCCTGAATTCGCACTGTTCCTCATCATAGACCCTGCCTTTTGATTCGGCGGCCTTGGATGCGAGCGGCGAAAGCATCTCGTATTCCCTTTTTTCTGCGTCTTCTCTGTATATCACTGATAAAATTTACCGGTATACTTACTCGCCGTCTTCTGCGGTCTGCTCCGGATCAGTATCTGAAACGATCATATCAGCCAGTCTGACATCATATCCGTCAAGGCCGTAGTCAAGAGCGAGCCTGAAGTCGTGATCTGCGTCATCTCCGAGGAGCTTTGCAGCCGCTGTATCATATCTTGCGTCCCTGACGCTCTTTTCTGTACCGTTCAGCCGGTCGAAGACGTTGAGATCGTGCACATACCATTTACGGAATCTGGATATCTCTGATGCAAGAGATGATATGTCTTCATCCGTCATCCCGTCATATACCATGCCGTCGAATGCCCTTCTTATAGAATCTACGGTTATGTACATCTCTGTCTCATTATCAGGCAGATGATCCAGGAAGGCTTCGAAATACGAATCGAAATGCTCTGCAAGCTTTCCGGCATCTACATCTTTAAGGAGGTCTTTTATGAGGTTCTCTTCGATGAACTCATCCTCTTCGAGCAGCGCCGAGAGATTCTCATAGAACTTGAACTCATCGGGGCTGTCTATATCCAGTATGTTGTAGAATCTGACCTTGTCCATATACGAAACACATTCAATTATATTTGTCTTTGTGGTACAATTTACGAAAGCATATTATAACACACGGAGCACTTAAAATGAAGATATACGTATTCTCCAATTTCAAGGATGATTCGCGCAATGCGCTCAGGGAACTTACATCCCTTCTTGATGAATTCGGGTTTGAGATGCTCGACGAGTATTCCGAAGAAGCCGATGTCCTCGCCTGTATAGGAGGCGACGGCACTTTCCTGAGTTTCGTACATAAATGCGGCTTTCCTTCCGCGCCTATTATCGGCATCAATACCGGACATCTCGGATTCTTCCAGGAAGCATCGCCGCGCAATCTCAGACCGACGCTCGAATACATTTCAAAGGGCGATTACCAGCTCCAGAAGATAAGACCTGTACAGGCCAGAATAATCACCAGAAGAGGTGAATTCTTTCGTACAGGTATCAACGAGATCGTGGTCAGAGGTCCTTTCTCCCACGCCTCTCATTACGAGATATCCATAGACAACACGAAGATCCAGGATTTTTCCGGAGACGGTCTCATCATTTCCACTCCGGTCGGCTCGACCGCTTATAACTACTCTCTCGGCGGCTCCCTCGTCTCACCTGAACTCGAGGTTCTGCAGATCACCCCTATCGCGCCGATGAGCACCAATGCATACAGGTGCTTCAGATCGAGCATACTCCTTCCTTCAAAGGAGACCATCACCATCGCGGGTACAGGCAGATGCGAAGGCGGCTCTGTCATGGTCTCATTCGACGGACGAACTCACGAATTCGGCGGCGTTCTCAGGATAGAGATCACGCAGTCGGATAAAGAGGTGCGTCTTATACGCACATCAAAGTACGACCACTGGAACAAACTCTCAAGCAAACTCCTCTGATGGCAAAATACGAACACCTTGTAACAGATGAAGAGACCGGTCTGACGATCAACCAGATTCTCCGCCGCAACTATAAGTTCTCGGCAAGGTTCAGGACCAAGATGAAGTATCAGTCGCTCGTCGACCTCAACGGAACGCCGACTCCGGGATATGTGAAGCCCGGAGCCGGTGATATTATTGGTGTGAGGCTTCCTGAAGAAACAAGCGATTTCCCCGCTCAGGATATACCTCTCGATATCATATATGAGGATGACGACATCATCATGATCAACAAGCAGCCCGGTGTCATCGTTCATCCGACAAAGGGCCATCCGGATCACACGATAGCGAACGGAGTGATGAAGTACATGGCTGACAGCGGCCAGTCATTCAAGGTCCGCTTTGCCAACCGCATCGATATGGACACCTCGGGACTCATAATCGTCTGCAAAAATGCAAACGCTCAGAACGAGCTTTCCAACCAGATGCGGCAAAATACAGTAGTAAAGAAATACATCGCTCTTGTTGAAGGTGATGTATCCGAAGATCACTTCTTCATCGATTTTCCTATTGGGCGTCCTGATTCCGTGTCCATACAGCGCTGCCACATGGAAGTTGAGGACGGCGGCAAGGAGGCCAGATCCGAAGTCAGAGTGCTTGAACGATATAAGAGTTCCGGGTACGGGCCCCACACCCTCGTCGAAGTCACTCTGCATACGGGGCGCACCCATCAGATAAGAGTTCACCTTTCACATATCGGCAACAGGATTGCCGGAGACAGGCTCTATGGCGGCAGTACAGAGCTGATAGACCGCCAGGCGCTGCACGCATATTATATCGAATTCGATCATCCGGTCTCTGGAGAACGCGTCAGCTTTGATGCTCCCCTTCCGGAAGATATCCGGGCAGCAGCAGAACGGTGTAAAACAGGTTATCAAAATGGTGTATAGATCGCCTCTTGCAGGCGATCCATACACCATTTTACTGTTTTGCGCCTTTATTCAAGGGCAAAGCACGGCTGGATGGTGTATAAAATCACGAAAACCAGCTTCCGTTACACCATCTGCCGCAGTAAGCAGGCGGCAGCTTTCCGGTATCAGCGTAGTTCGGCCCCGACCTTCTTCTGAAGCACTCCGACGATCGCGTTCATCCTCTTTTCTATCTGCTTCGAAGTCATTGTCGAATCATCATTGCCTATCCTGTAGCTGAGCATGATCGACTTCTTTCCGGCAGGGATCTGCTTGCCCCTGTATTCCTCAACGAAGTTGAGCTCTTTGACCATCTTTCCGATCGCCTCTTCGATCTGGCTCCACTTGACCGACTCATCGACGAGGATCGAAAGATCCTGATCCACCAGCGGGTAAAGAGGCAGATGCACGAACTCGTTTGTCCTCGAAGGATACGGCGTGAGCATGCCGGTATCGAGCTCGAATGCGGCTGCGCTTATAAGCTTTATGCCCGATTCAGCAAGAGCCGATACGGCGAGCAGCCCGATGGATCCGACTATCACTTCGCCGCACATCACATTGAGCCATACCTTATCGTCAGCCCAGCAAGGCTTTTCGTTCTGAGCGAATGACAGAGGCTCGAAGTGGCAGTATCCGCTCATGCCCTCTATAACGCCCTTGACGCTGAAGAACAGATCCTTCGCGTCTTTTCCGGCAAAGACTCCGGTCAGGAGATTCCTGTGTACAGGCAGCACCTCATCAGGAGAAGACGGACTGTATTCGCCCTTCACGAATACCTGGGCAGCCTCGAACATAGAGAATTCGTCATAGTATCTGTGGTTCTTCTCTATTGATTCAAGCATTCCCGGTATCAGTGAACTCCTTAGTATGCCGAGTTCAGGCGCAGGAGGAGTAGCAAGCCTTACCGAATCCGAAGTATCGATCTTCGCAGCGCGGATGTATTTTTCATCTATCCACGGATATGTGAATATCTCGTTCATGCCGCATCTGAAAGCGAGGTATTCCCTGAGCCTTCTGGCAAGATCCATTCTGACCTGATTGACACAGTGTTCGAATTTTACAGGAAGCGGCTGCTTCTTGAAGTACTCATATCCGATGAGTCTGGCTATATCGCCGAGTATGTCGTCGTGGATAGAGACGTCTCCTGTTGATCTCCATGTAGGAACGATGCAGCGGTACTCCCCATTCTGGTATATGACGATGTATCCGAGTCTCTTAAGGATGTCTTCTATAGTGCTCTGCGACAGCACCTCGCCGAGTCTCCTGTCGAGGAATTCCTGCGAGATGTTTATTTCCTGGTTTTCCGTTCTGACAGGATAATTATCCGCGAAAGCAGAAATAACGCATTCCGGGTATATCTCCCTGAACAGCGACAGAGCCATCGATACGCCGATGTCGGCTCTCTGTGTGTCTATGCCTTTTTCGTATCTCAGAGCCGCGTCGGTCTTTTCGTTGAAGTACGCAGTCGTGCGCCTGATCCCCGGTGCTGTGAACACCGCGCATTCCAGTATGATAGAATCAGTGCTGTCTAGGACGGAGTCGTCCCTGCCGCCCTTTATGCCTGCGAGGTTCAGAGGCTTATTTGCGTCACAGACCACGAGATGATCGTGCGTGAGTTCAAGATCCTTTTCGTCGAGAAGCAGAAGCTTTTCGCCTTCTTCGGCAAGCCTCACGACGATCTCTCCTCCTTCGACATGAGTGCTGTCATAGGCGTGCTGAGGCGCTCCGACAGCGAGCATGACGAAGTTGGTGATATCGACGATGGCGTTGATAGGTCTCATTCCGGCATTTATTATGAGAGTCTTCATCCATGCAGGCGATTCCTTGACGCAGACGTTGTCGATTTTCGTAGCAGTGAACCTGTTGCATCTTTCAGGCTCTTTGATGGTGACCGGATACTCAGGAAGCCCTGCCGGGAGCTCTTTGCTGAGTTCCTTGAACGGGACCTTGTAAATGGCGGCAAGCTCTCTGGCGATACCGTAATGGCCCCAGAGGTCAGGCCTGTTCGAAAGCGACTTGTTGTCGACCACGAGTATCACATCATCGAGACCCATGACTTCAGCTACGGACTGGCCGGTCTCGCAGTCTATCCCGAGTTCGGTGAAGTCTACGATCCATCTCTCATCTTCATTGCTGATGATGTCTCCGAGGTATACCTCGAGCGGAGAACAGATCATGCCGTATGAAGGTTCTCCTCTGAGTTTGCTCTCTTTGATCCTGACAGGTTCGCCCTCGCCGTGCCACACGACTTCAGCGCCCGGCTTCGAGACACAGACCTTGTGTCCGGCAGCCAGATTGGACCCTCCGCATACGATCTGTTTGAGTTCGTCCTCTCCGACATCCGTGATGCATATCCTGAGGGCGTCGGCGTTCGGATGAGGTCTGACTTCTTTTATTTCTCCGACGACTATGTCGTGGAACTTTTCCGATGTATCGATCACTTCCTCGACCTCAACTGTACGCATGGTAAGGTCGTAAGCGATCTGATCATATGTAAGATCAGAAGGCAGATCGACATATCTCTGTAAGAATCTCATTGAAATATTCATTTTGCGCCTCCTTTCTTACCTGAACTGCTCGAGGAATCTCAGGTCAGCGCTGTGGAACAGCCTAACATCGTCCACTCCGTAGCGCATCATCACGAGTCTGTCGAGTCCTATATTCGTGTAGAATCCCGTCCATACATCCGGATCGAGATCTGCAGCTCTCAGCACGTTCGGATGGATGACTCCGCCCGGCATTACTTCGATCCAGCCGGCTTGGTTGCAGGCCTTGCAGCCCTTTCCTCCGCAGAGAAGGCACTCCATGTCGATCTCGTAGCCCGGCTCTGTGAACGGGAAGAATCCTTCTCTCATCCTGACATTGACCTTGCGTCCGAACACCTTCTCGAGAATGGTCTCGATCATGACGCGCCCGGAACTGAAAGAAATGTCCTTATCGACGATCAGCGCCTCGTACTGGAAGAAAGCTCTCTCGTGACGAGCATCCGTGGTCTCGTTTCTGTACACCCTTCCCGGATATACGAATCTCGCAGGAGCTCCGTGCTCGAGGAGATACCTTACAGATCCTCCTGTCAGATGAGGTCTGAGACACAGTCTCTCGCTGCCCCTCTTTGTTTCTGTTCCCTCGAGCCAGTAAGTATCCATGGATGCTCTGGCCGGGTGGTCAGCCGCAAAGTTTAGATTGTCAAAAGCAAACGTCTCGCTGCTTATGTCGTCTTCGCTGTAAATCTCGAAGCCAAGAGACCTGAATGCGTCGTTCAGGTCATAGCACATCTGCGTGATCGGATGCAGAGCGCCGCCCTTCACCCTTTTGCCCGGCAGCGTCAGATCGATGTCCCCTTCTGCCGCTGATGCTCCGGCGATCAGCTCATCGGCTTTTTCCTGCAGTTTCTCTGCAAAAGAATTCTTGACCTCATTCGCCTTCATTCCTACGGAACGTCTCATTTCAGGATCTATCCCGCCAAGGCTTTTGAGGACTTCCTGCAGCGCGCTCTTCTTGCCGGTCAGTTCCCTGCGGACCGCTTCCAGACTTTCCATGTCTGCTGCTCCGGCGATGCGCTGAAATCCTTCTTCGCGAATCTTCTCCAGCTTATCCAGCATTGATAACCCTCCTTATATTCCTCTTCTGACCATGTCTGCGCCTGTGTATACCTTCGGTTCCTCTTCGCCTCTGAGTACTCTCAGAGCACCTGCGCACATGGCCTCCTGTTCAACTTCATTCTCGTATACGTATACCGGAGCTATCCACTCCGTATAATCCTTTATATAATCGATCAGCGAACTGAATCTTGTATATCTGCCAGTGATCAGTATCCCGTCTACTTTGCCCTTGAGCACGGTCGCCATCGATCCTATATACTTCACGATATTATATCCGAGGGCTTCCCATACAAGCGCGGCTTTTTTATCTCCGGCCTGCACCCGGGCGTATATGTCATCGGCATCCGATGTGCCGAAGTGGGATACGAAGCCTCCGGTGCCCGTGCAGAGATGTCTCATCTCTTCGACGCTGTGGTCACGGAAGTAGTCGAGCACCTCCATCAGAGGAAGAGAACCCGTCCTTGTTGCGGTAAACGGCCCCTCGCCGCCCGCGCCCTGGTTGCAGTCTACCTGCCTGCCGTGGTCGTGTGCGGCAATGGTGATACCTCCGTCTATATGCGCCACCACAAGGCGTGCATCCCTGTGATCCATGCCGTGGATCCTGCAGTGCTTCATCGCTGTCCCTCTGAGATTCAGAGCATGCGACTCCGTCCTTCTTTCTATCTCTTTTACTCCGGTCACTCTCGCGACATCCGTATATTCATCGACGCATACCGGATCGACCATGAACAGCCTGCCTCCGTACCTCTGCTGCATCACATATGCGAGCTGCACTCCGAGTATGGACGGATGGATGGTCCTTCCTGCGTTGTTTCTTATGTCGCTGAGCAGAAGATCATTGACTTCATATGTTCCGGAAGGCACCGGACAGCATCCGCCGCCTCTTCCGACAAAGGCGTCGACTCCTTCGAGATCTATATCGTTGTCTCTGATGAAGTCTTCGATCACCTTCATCCTGTAGCCGAACTGGTCGTTCACATCTTCGAATGAATTCAGCACGGACGCATCGTGCGTCACAGATGTTTCAAAGACCTTTTCATCATTGCTGAACAGAGCAAGCTTAGTAGATGTCGATCCCGGATTAATAACGAATATCCTGTACTTCCCGTGTCTCATATTTCCTCTTGATATGAAAAAGCGGCGTCTCTTCCTGCAGAGCCACCGCGATCTTTTGCTGCCGGATATACTCTGCAGATTACAGCTTAAAGCACTCCCCCGAACTTCATAAAGACAGGAGCGAAAACGATGGCTGCGACTACCATGACTTTTATTACGTTTCCGAGGGTCTCGGTAGCCATTCTGTCAAAATATTTGCCTGAATTGTTGAACGCAAAGAGCATGCACATTCCTGTGACCGTTACAGAGCATGTAAACGCTATTATGCCTGTGATCCCGCCCAGAGATCCGGCAATGGCAGGAACGATGAGAGATGCCGCATACAGAGGGACAAGTCCTCTTAATGTATTTATATGCTTCTCGTCGTCGTAGAGGTCATCAAGTCTTTCCCTCAGCACTGTAGCGGTGAGTCTTATCGATCTGATGATGAATCCTGCGCAGACGAAAACGAATACGGCGCCGGTCGCGATACCCAGGAACACAGATGTATTCATAAGATCAGCCGAAGGACTTCCGGCCGCTATAGAAAGCGCCGTGAACATCGCAGTAAGAGTTATGATCGTTGCAACAGCTGAATATGTCTTGCCGATGACATCGGTCCTTACAGATGCAGTCAGAAGAACATCCGCCGGGTTCGGGCTCTCGTCGCTGTCGATGATGACAGACGTGATCTCCGAAGAGCTCGCCGTATTGATGGAAAAACCTCTTACGGCCGAATTAACACCGGCCATCGAGTTGATGCCGATCGAGGCCAGAGCAACGCCATAGAAATTGGCGAACTTGTACGACACGACCATCGCCGTAATAGTCACCGCTGCAGGGATTACGACAGACATCATGCCTATGGATAGGCTGTATATCATCGACTGGCTTGCGCCTACCGTCCTTGCGTCAGGGACGTTTTTTCTGAATACCAGGCCGTCGTATGAGAAAAGCTTTGCGATCTCGCCGCATGCAACGGCCGCGACTATGCCTGCCGCAACGCAGAATCCGTATACGTATGACTGCAGTATATTTTTGCTGAAATACAGGGCAGCCGCTATCACGATCACTGCAGAAACGTAGTTCCCGGCAGTGATACCGGAAGCAGGATTCTTCACTATCCTGCCCCTGTAGGCAAGGATACCCGGAATAGATGCCGCAATACCTGCTGCCAGTATGATGAGCGGATACTTGATTGCTGATGATATCGTGAACGTTGAAGTGACTCCCGATGCATCGACACCGACTCCGGCAAGGAGTGCAGCGGCACACGCCGAGAGTATGTACGTCTCAACAAAGTCCGAGCCGCTTCCGATGAACATTCCGGTATAGTCGGTATAGTCATCGCTCTTTACCGAAAGAGCATAGGCTCCCGAAAAAGCGGTTCCCGAAAGGTTCAGACAAAGCGATGTTATCGATGCGCCCAGTCCGAAGCTAGCAATGAGACTGATGAGTTTCTCCGTATCAAGGAACAGAAACAACAGACCCAGCCCTATCAGAGCGAAAGACGTAACGAACAGCCCCATCACGGCCGCCGATCTGTAAGCGGTCCTGAGCGATCCTCTCACATCTCCCGATGCTGCCAGCGAAGAAGAGCTTATGCTCCCGGATATGACAGTTCTTGACCCGAGAATAACGGAAACAAAACAAAGCACCGCGCCTCCGAAAAAGACCGCGGCATTCCAGGGCGAAACAGCGAAACCGATGGCCGCAGCAACGACCGCCAGCATGATGATGAGCGGAAGGTACTGATTCGACCAGTACTCGGAATTCCTGTTGCGTACTGTTTTGTAAGTATCTGTAGTCGTCGCATTCTTCGCTATGCGGCTTCGCAGCCATGCCTCGAGAGAGACGGCCGTAAGCAGCCCGAACAATGCGCACGCGAGAGTGAGTATCTTATCGAGCATATCAGTTGAAAATTGCTACTATGGCAAGCGACACGATTATGTAGATCACGGCGCATACGGTCGTGACTCTTGAAAGCAGAGCGTCATAACCCCTGCTCTTGCGTTTGCCGAACAGTTGCTCTGCTCCTCCGGCGATCGAACCCGAAAGGCCGTCGCTCTTGCTCTCCTGGAGCAGGATGCTGATGATGAGCACTATGCTGGAGATAAGCAGAATGATCATTAATGCAGTGTGCATTTTATCCTCCGATCGATTGAAATAACACTTATTAAGCGTCCGATATGCAGCGCAGTGTGCGCGACAAATCGAACGCTTAAATATAACACTTTATACTGATTTATGTCAAACGCTTCAGAGCGATGCTGCCGCCATCGCGATAGCTGCGAAGTCATCCGCCTTGAGGCTTGCGCCGCCTATGAGTCCGCCGTTGATATCAGGCTTTTCGAGCAGTTCTTTTGCATTGCCCGGCTTCATGCTCCCGCCGTAGAGTATCAGGAGGCTGTCTCCTGTCGCGTTGTCATATACGCCTGAGAGGACTCCTCTGATGAATGCGCACATCTCTTCAGCCTGATCAGGAGTGGCCGTCTTGCCGGTCCCGATAGCCCAGATAGGCTCGTAAGCGATCACGACCTTTGCAGCATCGGATGCAGGGAGGCCGCTGAAGTCAGCGATAAGCTGACCGGCGACGAATGTCTGCTCTCCGCCGGCTTCCCTTACCTCGAGCGACTCGCCCACGCATAGTATAGGTGTGATCCCGGCGTCAAGAAGAGCCCTGAGCTTGCGATTTACGGTATCATCCGTCTCATTGAAGTACTCTCTTCTTTCCGAGTGTCCGACTATGCAGTGAGTGATGCCCAGTTCTTTGAGCATAGGTACGGATACCTCGCCTGTGTAGGCTCCGCTCTCTTCGAAATGCACGTTCTGCGCGCCGAAGCCGAACCCTGAGCCCTCGAGAGCCTTTCCGACGCCTGCTATCAGGGTGAACGGAGCGAGAATGCATACGTCCTTCTCATTAGGAAGCATCTTCGCTCTGAGTTCCTTCACGAATTCCTCAGCATCACCGCTGAGCTTGTTCATTTTCCAGTTGCCTGCTATAAGAAATTTCTTCATTTCAACTCCTTCTTACTTGTCTTCTATGATCGCGATTCCCGGAAGCTCCCTTCCCTCGAGGAATTCGAGGCTGGCTCCTCCGCCGGTGCTTATATGTGTCATTCTGTCCGCGAGACCGAACTGCGTCACTGCAGCCGCGCTGTCGCCTCCTCCGATGACAGTGGTCGCGTCTGTCTCAGCAAGGCACTCCGCTATGGCCTTTGTGCCCTTTGCAAACCTTTCCATCTCGAAGACGCCCATAGGTCCGTTCCATATGATAGTTTTCGCAGTCCTGAGTGTATCACAGTACAGTTTTACCGTTTCAGGTCCGATATCCATTCCCATCCTGCCGTCAGGGACGGCATCTACCGGGTATACATCGCACGGAGAATCCGCAGCGAACTCGTCGGCAGCCACTACATCGACAGGAAGCATGAACTTGACTCCCTTTGCTTCTGCTTTCTTAAGGATGTCGCCGGCAAGCTCCAGGCCTTCCTCGTCCAGAAGCGATTTTCCGATCGAATAACCCTGAGCCTTGAAGAAAGTATATGCCATCCCTCCTCCGATAAGGAGGATGTCAACCTTGTCGAGCAGGTTTGTGATGACAGGGATCTTGTCCTTTACCTTGGCGCCTCCCATTATGGCAGCGAAAGGTCTCTTCGGATCGTTCACGGCCTCGCCGAGGAATTTGAGTTCCTTTTCGATGAGGAATCCGGATACCGCAGGGATGTAGTCAGCGATACCCGTTGTCGAAGCATGCGCCCTGTGAGCTGTTCCGAAGGCGTCCTGAACGAACACGTCGCCGAGTCCGGCAAGATCCTTTGCAAAGCCCGGATCGTTCTTTTCTTCTTCGGCTCTGTATCTTACGTTTTCTATAAGCATCACTTCGCCGGCTTTGAGTTCTTTGGCAGCCGCTCTGACTTTATCGTCTACGACCGCACCGGAAGGAACGAACTTCACTTCCCTTCCGAGGAGCTCGCTGAGTCTTTTTGCGACAGGAGCGAGGCTCATCTCAGGCACAGGCTGTCCCTTAGGTCTGCCAAGGTGGGACATGAGCACCGTCGCCGCCCCGTTATCCATAAGATACTTTATCGTAGGAACAGCGGCCCTGATGCGCGTATCGTCTGTGATCCTGTCTCCGTCGAGAGGAACGTTGAAATCGCATCTGGTGACAGCCGTCTTTCCGGCCCAGTTGATGTCTTTTACCGTCTTTTTCATTGCAGATCTCCTTATATATCTTACTTTTTCTTCTTGTCGTCTTCTACGATCGGGAATGTGTCGATGTCAGTCCTGTACATGTGTCTTACCATCCTGAGCATGTTGGATGTATATCCGTACTCATTGTCGTAGTATCCGACGACCTTGAAGAACTTGTCGTTGACCTCGATGCCCATCTTTGCGTCGTATACAGACGGCGCCGGGCAGCCGATGAAGTCGATCGACGTGACTTCTTCTTCCGTATAGAGGAGAACATCCTTAAGATATGTCTCGGAGGCCTCCTTCATTGCCTTGTTGATGGCATCGTATGATGCGGAGCTTCTGAGGACAACGTCGAGGTCGACCGCGGATACGTCTACAGCAGGGATACGGAACGCCATGCCCGTGATGGCGCCCTCGAGTTCAGGGATGACCAGAGCTACGGCCTTGGCCGCGCCTGTCGTGGTCGGGATGATGTTGTTGAATACCGAGCGTCCCATCCTCCAGTTGTACTTCGTACGTCCGTCATTGGTCTTCTGTTTGCCCGTAGTCGCGTGTATCGTAGTCAGGAGACCCTCATATATGCCCCACTTGTCGTTGATGACCTTGCAGATCGGAGCGAGGCAGTTGGTGGTGCAGGAAGCTGTCGAAACGACGTCCATGTTTCTCTTGTACCAGTCGTGGTTTACGCCGTATACGAAGGTAGGAGTTGTCTTGTCCTTTGCAGGAGCGGAGATGATGACCTTCTTTGCGCCTGCCTTGAGGTGAGGTGCGGATTTCTCGGTAGTCGTAAGAGTACCTGTACAGTCTATGACATACTCGGCTCCGCATTCTCCCCACGGGATGTTTTCCGGATCCGGTTCAAAGTATACAGGGATCTTTTTACCTCCGACGATTATGCCCTTGTCATAGGCCTTTACCTCTTCAGGGAATCTGCCGAAAGCGGAATCATATTTCAGCATGTACGCTACGTAATCCGTATCAGCGTTACGCCAGTTGATCCCGACGACCTCCATGTCTTCGAACTGTCTGATGGCTCTCATGACACATGTAGCGATACGTCCCCAACCATTGATACCAACCTTGATCATTTCTCTCCTCCTGGATCATTAAAAAGAAACAGTGCATAAAGCATTATTACATACATGATAATTTTAACAACGGATATTTATACTTTCAAGGATTATTAAA
>JAFRFA010000135.1:0-13153 GCA_017434585.1 Mogibacterium sp.
GGGAAGCGAGCTCTACTTCGAGATAGAGCAGGAGAAAGCATGATAACCATTATCTACAGCCTGTGCCTGTTCGTATGCGTCGTCATGCTTCTGAACATGGCGCAGAAGAACTACAACAACATAGATATCTATCACTGGACGGTCCTGATCCTGATACCCATCATCATCATGGCGTATCTGCTCAAGACGACAGTGACCACTCCCGATGCAGCCTACGTGCTGATGTGCTTTCAGTATCTGGACAGCGCATTCCTTTCGGTCGTCGTGATCTTTTACCTGCTGCACACGGCAGGGGTGACTGCGAGACCGTGGATGAAGATCGCGCTGTACGGACTCGGCATCGTGCACATGGTGATCGTGTGCATCTGCATCCACACTGACCTGTATTACAGCAAGGTAGAGGTCATAGAATCCTCACGCGGAAATATGGTGCATGTCAGCGGCGGGCCTCTGATGATATATCACTATATCTATCTTGCCATAATCGCGGTCTGCCTTGCTGCGGTCGTCGTGATAGGCATCAGGAACAAGGGCAGATACGCGTTTTCGACGATGTTTATATATCTGTCTATCCCGCTGGTCACCTTTGTTCTGTATTTCGTCGAGGGCTTTGCCGGCGCCGATTATACGATGCTCCCGGTGGCATACGCGGGGATCGACGTGATCATCGCGCTGAACTACGAGATCGCGCATACTCACGACATAGCATTCCTTATTGCGGATCATCACAGCTCCGACCCGTCAAGAGCCTATGCGGCCATCGGTATGAACGGGAAATTCCTCAGCTGCAATGAAAAGAGCTACGAATTTCTGCCGTTTCTCAAGGAGACAAAAGTGAACGACAGGCTCCCGAAAGGGGACCATATAGCCGATATCATAACGGATCTCATAGATTCATTTGAGCGGGACGGAATGAGATCTGTGAGATACCGTCTGGGAGACCTTGCCTGCGAATGCGATATATCATACTTCTCGCTGCATGAGGGAGGAGACAGGCACGGATATCTCCTGGACATACATGATGCTACAGAAGAGCAGGAAGCCTACGATCTTATACAGAGCTACAACGACAGACTCAATGAAGAGGTCAGAGAGAAAACGGAGAACATCCGCGACATGCAGCGCAAGATCGTGCTGGGCATGGCAGGCATCATAGAAAACCGGGACAACAACACGGGCGGTCATGTAAAGAGAACGAGTGATATCATCAAGATCATAGTCGACGAGATCATGGCGCGCGGCAGTATGGACATCAGCGAACAGATGGCTGAAGATATAGTCAGGGCGGCCCCAACGCACGACCTGGGCAAGGTCGCCATAGACAACAGCATCCTCAACAAGCCGGGAAAATTCACCGACGAGGAATACGCGATAATGAAGACCCACTCGACAAAGAGCGGCGAGATGGTGATGATACTGCTCGACGGCGTCGAGGAGGAGCGCTTCGTAAAAGTGGCATATAACGTAGCCCGCTACCATCACGAGAGATGGGACGGACGCGGTTATCCTGAGGGACTCGTCGGCACGATGATCCCTCTCGAAGCCAGGATAATGGCCATCGCGGACGTGTATGACGCTCTTGTCAGCAAGCGCGTGTACAAGGATCCGATGAGCTTCGAAAAAAGCGCTTCGATAATGTGCGAGTGCATGGGCACTCAGTTCGACCCTAACCTCAAAGCGGTGTTCCTGGGATGCAGGGAAAAACTTGAAGAATACTATATCGCTGCCGGTGAGCAGTGATCACGGGAGGTAAAACTTATAAATATGCATGCGGTCACAAATATACAGAAGTATTCGATACATGACGGGGACGGTATAAGGACCACGGTCTTTTTCAAGGGCTGCCATCTTAGGTGCTGGTGGTGCCATAATCCCGAGACGCAGCGCTTTGAGCCTGAACTACAGGTAGATGCGTCAAAGTGCACCGGATGCGGCCGGTGCGAAGCCATCTGTCCTGCCGGCGCGATATCCTTCGATATGGAGCGCAAGGCGGCCATCGACAGGGACAGATGCATGGTATGCGGCCGGTGCGCCGATGTGTGCCCCGGCAATATACGGACCCTTGTCGGCAGGGACTACACGGTGAAAGAGCTTGTGAAGATCTGCCTTCAGGACCAGATGTTCTACGAGGAGTCGCACGGAGGGGTAACGCTCTCTGGAGGCGAGGTGATGGCGATGGATCCGGATTACATCCTGGATCTCGTCAAAGCGCTTCACCGCGAGGGCATAGATATCACGATAGATACCTGCGGCCAGGCGCCGTACGCGAATTATGAAGCCCTGCTGCCTTACGTGAGCACCTGGCTCTATGACATAAAAGTCATGGACCACGACAAGCACAGAAAGTACATCGGGACGGACAATAACATTATACTGGACAACCTGAAAGGCATCGCAAAAGCCGGCGCCAGGATATACATAAGGATACCTACGGTAAGGGAGGTCAACGGCGATAAGGAGTCAATGGCGGAGATCATAGGCTTCCTCAAAGAGAATGATATAAGGCCGGCGCAGGTGAACCTGCTTCCTTATCACAGCACAGGCTCTCACAAGTACGGAAAGCTCGGAAGAGAATATCAGGCTGCTGAACTCACGGCTCCATCGGACGAAGAAATGGAAGCATTCGTAAAACAGTGGAACGATGCCGGCTTCGCAAATGTGAAGATCGGCGGGTAAGGGTGTAGAATTGTTACACCCCATTCAGAGAAGCTCCATCGACAGGCTGGCGCGGCCGTTTTCGAAAGCCAGATGTCCCATCGCTCCGTTGATGATCGTGAACGACGGTTTGGTGTGGCCTATGTCAGCGTTCCATATGAGCGGTACCTGCGTATCTGCGAATACTCTCTCAAGAAGTTCGAGATAGTCCATGTCCGAGGCTTCACCCGGAAGGAAGGTACGCCCGAAGATGACGGCCGAAGCGTCATCGAAGAGACCCATTAGCTTCATCTTGAGCATCACGTACATCAGAGCGAGAGGGTCGAGCGCGAAGTTGTCGAAGAACCAGATGAGGCCGTCGCCCGAATAATGCTCGGCGAATCCCTTAAGATCCTCGTAAGGCGTTCCGATCACATCGTCAATGACATCTATGCATCCTCCGATGAGCCTGCCTGTGACATCAAGATGTGATGCTTCGGTCAGCTCGCGGTCACTGCCGCTGCCGGAAGGGACGAAGAGCAGCCAGTTTACGGGAGTGTTCATCTCATAGCTGCCGGTCTCTTCATTCCAGCCTTCCGGAGCCCAGAATTCGTATGAATGCTGGACCGGGATCCTGCCTTCAAGGATCGAAAGGGCGTTGAGACTGTATTCGTGAAGAGGCCTTGAGTCAAAGGCACCTGCATTGAAACCGTATATCGTCGCGATACCGAGCTTTGTAGTCATCAGCATCTCTATTGCCGTCGGATCCGAATAACCCGAGAACCACTTCGGAGCACTGAGAAGAGCGTCCTGATCGATATACGGCAGCATCTCAAGCACAAAGTCGCCGCCTGAAGCGCAGATGACAGACGAGATGTCAGGCCTGCCAAAAAGGCGGTTGAATTCGCTGCCTCTTGCCGCTGCCGGAGCGGAAGGGTAGCCGTCGCTTCTTACGCTGTCTGTTTCGATTATCCCGAAACCTTCGCCCCGAAGAACATCGAGCGACATGTCGAATGACTCGAGCTTTCCGCCGACTCCCGCGCTCGGAGCGCATATTCCTATTACAGATCCTTTCTCAGGAAATTCAGGGTAGATCATTTCTTGTCTCCGTTTCATCGTTGTTGATATTCCATACGAGTATAACACCCGGATCGCGTGATGTTGACGCAAAACGTCAAAAATTGCCTGTTTTGCGTCAACAAAATCCGGAAAAACCAGAAAACCAACAGAAAATGTAAAGAATACTTTACTTTTTCTATAAAACATGTAAAGCTTGCTTTACGTTTTATCGCCGATGTTGACGCAAAAATCTCCAGGGCGGGTATTTTTACGTCAACAGGAATAATTGAATGAAAAAATAGATAATTATTTAACGAATTAGTGATTGATGACGCCTCCATATTAATGTAAAATAACGATGTATGGACGATTACTATTTCCATAAATGTAAGTGTAGATCAACAGACGTAGAGATGAAGGAGGAGCTAAGCAGATGAAAGTATCAAGCGTTCCTTTCAGCGGGACCAAAGAACAGGAAGCCAAGCTGCTCGAAGTGATCGCAAAGTATAAGGACATGAAGGGCGCTCTCATGCCGATCATGCAGGAGGCGCAGGATATCTACGGATATCTTCCTTATCAGGTGCAGAAGATCATTTCCGACGAGACCGGTATTCCTATCGAGAAGATTTATGGTGTAGCTACTTTCTATGCGCAGTTTTCGATGGAGCCGAAGGGCAAGTATACAGTGGCCGTTTGTCTGGGCACTGCATGCTATGTAAAGGGCTCCGGCGCCATCCTCGAGGAAGTAGAGAAGGTTCTCGGTATCCCTGATGGCAGCTGCACGGCGGACGGCAAGTTCTCTATCGAGACATGCCGCTGCGTAGGCGCATGCGGACTCGCGCCGGTCATGATCGTAGCCGGAGACGTATACGGCAAGCTCAAGCCTGAAGATGTCGAGGGCATTCTTGCCAAGTACGAGTAGCATAGGAGGTACGTCATGAAATCACTGCAAGAATTAAAAGCAATCAGAGATGCCAAGGCAGGCCAGGTGGATATCAGGTTCAATCCGGATACTGCCGAAGAAGCACTGAAGACATACGTCCTCGTATGCGGAGGTACAGGCTGCACATCAAACCACAGCCTTGAGATCATGGACGAACTCAAAAGGCTCATCGAGGCTGCCGGCAAAAAGGATGAGATCCAGATCATCCAGACGGGATGCCAGGGTCTTTGCGCAAAGGGACCTATCGTGGTAGTGCATCCGGGCAACGTTTTCTATCAGGAAGTAAAGCCTGAGATGGTCGAGAGGATCTTCAACGATCACATCATCGGCGGCAAGCCTGTAGAAGAGTACCTCATGGTAGAGGAACTCACAAACGGAGAAAAGATCCACTATGTCGATTCCGCTTTCTACAACAACCAGATGAGAATGGCTCTCAGAAACTGCGGAAAGATCGACCCTGAGGATATCGATGAGTACATCGCCAGAGACGGCTATATGGCTCTCAACAAGGCTCTCAACGATATGACTCCTGATGATGTCATCAAGGAAGTCACCGATTCTGGTCTGAGAGGCCGCGGAGGCGGAGGATTCCCTACAGGAAAGAAGTGGATGTTCGCGTCCGCCAACAGAGGCGAAGTCCAGAAGTTCGTAGCCTGCAACGCCGACGAAGGCGACCCGGGCGCATTCATGGACAGATCCATCCTTGAGGGAGACCCTCATTCGGTGCTCGAGGCCATGGCCATCGCTGGCTATGCTATCGGCGCCAACCAGGGCTACATCTACGTCAGAGCTGAATATCCTATCGCTGTAGACAGGCTGAAGATCGCTCTCAGCCAGGCAAGAGACTACGGCGTCCTCGGCAAGAACATCTTCGGATCGGGATTCGACTTCGACGTCGATCTCAGACTCGGAGCAGGCGCGTTCGTATGCGGAGAAGAGACGGCCCTGATGACTTCCATCGAAGGAAACAGAGGCGAGCCTCGTCCTCGTCCGCCGTTCCCGGCTGTAAAGGGCCTGTTCGCCCAGCCTACAGTGCTCAACAACGTTGAGACATACGCGAATATCCCTCAGATAATCCTGAACGGCGCCGGCTGGTTCAACCAGTACGGTACAGAGACATCAAAGGGAACAAAGGTATTCGCTCTCGGCGGCAAGATCAACAACACGGGTCTTGTAGAGGTGCCTATGGGAACCACGCTGAGAGAGGTAGTCGAGGAGATCGGCGGAGGAGTGCCTCACGGAAAGAAGTTCAAGGCTGCTCAGACAGGCGGACCTTCCGGCGGATGCATCCCTGCAAAATCCTATGATGTTCCTATCGACTACGAGTCGCTCAAGGCTATCGGTTCCATGATGGGATCCGGCGGAATGATCGTACTCGATGAGGACAACTGCATGGTCGATATCGCGAAGTTCTACCTCGGATTCACGGTAAGCGAATCCTGCGGAAAGTGCACGCCTTGCCGTATCGGTACAAGACGTATGCTCGAGATCCTCGAGAAGATCAGCGCAGGCAGAGGAGAACTCGAAGACCTCGACAAGCTCGAAGAACTTGCGAAGTACATCCAGGCGAACGCTCTGTGCGGACTCGGCCAGACAGCACCTAACCCTATTCTTTCGACACTCGAGCACTTCAGGGATGAGTATGAAGCTCATATCGTAGACAAGAGATGTCCGGCAGGCGTCTGCAAGGCTCTCCTCAACTACGTCATCGATCCTGACAAGTGCAAGGGCTGCACGAAGTGCGCCCGCAACTGCCCGGTACAGGCTATCAGCGGCGAGGTCAAGCAGCCACACGTTATCGATTCGAGCAAGTGCATCAAGTGCGGAGCCTGCATGGAGAACTGCGCATTCGGTGCCATAAGCAGAAAGTAGGAGGTGAGACCATGGCAGATATCAAAGTAACAGTTGATAATATTACTGTAACTGTTCCGGAAGGTTCCACCTTACTGGATGCAGCGCATAAGGCCGGCGTTTACATCCCTACGCTGTGCTACTTAAGAGACATCAACGAGATCGGCGCATGCAGGATGTGCGTGTGCGAGGTCGAGGGTGCAAGAGCGCTCGTAGCTGCCTGTGTATATCCTTGCACGGACGGCATGGTCGCTCATACAAACACTGAAAAGATCAAGGATTACAGACGCAAGACTCTGCAGCTCATCCTGTCCGATCACGATCAGGACTGCCTCGGATGCGTACGCAGCACGAACTGCGAGCTCCAGGCGATGTGCAAGAGATACGGCGTCGAAAACACCGGATTTTACGCCGGCAAGAGGAACGAATTCAATATCGATGATTCGTCCGCTTCCATCGTAAGAGACAACAACAAGTGCATACTCTGCAGAAGATGCACAGCGGCATGCGAGAAGTATCAGGGCATCGGCGTCATCGGCGCAAACGAGAGAGGCTTCGATACATACATCGGTTCCGCGTTCAACCTGCCTCTTGCAGAGACAAGCTGCGTAAACTGCGGACAGTGCATCGTTGCATGCCCGGTAGGCGCGCTCCATGAGAAGGATTCGACTGCTGCTGTCAAGGCCGCTCTCGAGGATCCTTCAAAGACAGTCGTCATCCAGGCCGCTCCTTCGGTCAGAGTCGGACTCGGCGAGTGCTTCGGCATGCCGATCGGCGCAGAGGTCGAGGGCAAGCTCGCTGCAGGAATGAGAAGACTCGGCTTTGACGCCGTGTTCGACACGAACTTCTCGGCCGACCTCACGATCGTAGAGGAAGCCAACGAGCTTATCGAGAGAGTCACGAACGGCGGAGTGCTGCCTCTGATCACATCCTGCTCGCCGGGATGGGTCAAGTTCATCGAGCACTACTATCCTGAACTCCTGCCTCACGTATCCAGCTGCAAATCGCCGCAGCAGATGTTCGGAGCAGTAGTAAAGAGCTTCTGGGCAGAGAAGAAGGGCATCGACCCTAAGGATATCGTAAGCGTATCCGTCATGCCTTGCACCGCCAAGAAGTTCGAGGTCGGAAGGCCTGATCAGGATGCCAACGGAGTGCCTGATGTGGACTACGCTCTGACCACGAGAGAACTCGGCAAGATGATAGACGAAGCCGGCATCGACTTCATGAGCCTGCCTGACGAGGGCTATGACGATCCTCTGGGCGAGAGCACCGGAGCTGCCGTCATCTTCGGCGCTACAGGCGGAGTTATGGAAGCCGCCCTGCGTACAGCTGTCGAGTGGATCACAGGCAAGGAGCTCGGCAAGGACCTCCTCGAGTTCAAGGACGTCCGCGGAGTCGAAGGCGTAAAGGAAGCCTCCTACAAGGTAGGCGACCTCGAGGTAAAAGTCGCTGTAGCGTCCGGCCTCGCAAACGCCCGCAAGGTCCTCGAGATGGTCAAGTCAGGCGAGAAGGACTACACCTTCATCGAGATCATGGCATGTCCTGGCGGCTGCGTGAACGGCGGCGGACAGCCTATCGTACCTTCGAGCATCAAGAACTTCATCGATGTCCGCGAAGTCAGGGCAAAGGGCCTCTACGACCTCGATGCCGACAGACCTCTGAGAAGATCTCACGAGAATCCGAGCATCAAGAAGCTCTACGACGAGTATCTCGAGTCGTACGGCAGCCACAAGGCGCACCACCTGCTGCATACTACTTATGTTGAACGTAAGGTGAATGCCGACCACGAATAGAATTTGTAAATCGGGAACTGCTCCGCTCCGGCGGGGCAGTTTTTCTATGCGTGAACATGTAATTGTGGTACAATTTATTCGTTATTGTGCGCCCTGTTCGTTTTGTAAAGTAAACTTTACGTTTCAGGGACGCAAAGATCATTAGAAAACGGAGGATATAATGATTCACGAAAACGCATGGACACTCTACGGAGACAAAGAGATCAGAGAACTGGAGAAACTCAGTGCGGACTATATAGAGTTTCTCAACAACGGCAAGACCGAGCGCGAATGCGCATGCCTTCTTGCTGAAATGGCAAAGAAGAACGGATACAGAGACCTGAAAGATGTCATCGCAAAGGGCGAAAAGCTGGCAAAGGGCGACAAGGTATATGCCGACAACATGGGCAAGGCCTTCATGATGCTCAACATAGGCGAGGACATCATAAAGGACGGCATGAACATTCTGGGCGCTCATATCGACAGCCCGAGGCTCGATCTAAAACAGAATCCGCTTTATGAATCCGAAGAGCTGTCTTATCTGGATACCCATTACTACGGCGGTATCAAGAAATACCAGTATGTGACGCTTCCGCTTGCTCTCCACGGCGTGGTGGTCAGGCCGGACGGTACTAAGATAAACATCAATATAGGCGAAAAGGAAAGCGATCCGGTATTCTTTGTAAGCGATCTTCTGATACACCTTTCGCAGGATCAGCTCAAGAAACCGGCCGCAGATGCCGTTGAAGGCGATAATCTGGATATCGTCGTCGGAAGCAGACCTCTGAAGGGAGAAGAAAAGGATGCAGTCAAGGCGGCGGTCCTGAAGTTCCTGAAGGACGAATACGGCATGGATGAGGACGACTTCGTATCGGCCGAGATCGAGGCTGTGCCTGCAGGGAAGGCCAGAGAGGCCGGATTCGACCGCTCCATGATCCTGGGCTACGGACACGATGACAGATGCTGCACGTATCCGTCGGCTCTTGCCATGATCGAAGTTCCGGATGTAAAGACGACCGCCTGCGGACTCTTCGTTGACAAGGAAGAGATCGGAAGCGTCGGCGCTACGGGCATGGAGTCGCATTTCTTCGAGGACACCATGAGAGAGGTGCTCGACAGGATGGGCATATACAGCGAACTCAATCTGACGAGAGTATTCAGGAACAGCCGCATGCTGAGCTCAGACGTGAGCGCTGCGTTCGACCCTATGTATGCAGATAAATTCGAAAAGAAAAACTCCGCGTTCTTCGGGCACGGACTGGTTTTCAATAAGTATACAGGGCATAAAGGAAAGGCATCATCAAACGATGCAAATGCCGAGTACATCGCGCTGCTCAGAAATATCCTGGATAAGCACGGTGTGGTCTACCAGACGGCCGAGATGGGAAAGGTCGATGTCGGCGGAGGAGGGACCATCGCTTATATCCTTTCCCTGTACGGGATGCAGGTAATCGACAGCGGTCTTGCCGTCCTTTCGATGCATGCGCCGTGGGAAGCCATCAGCAAGTCTGATCTGTATGAGGCATATAAGGGCTATAAGGCCTTCCTGATCGAAGGATAGTATCTAAGGACAGTAATGATAAAAGAAGCTTTAATCACATTTTTCATGGCGATGGTGCCGGTGATCGAGCTCAGAGGAGCGATACCCTACGGGGTCATCTCCGGACTGAGCGTGCCGGCGGCATTCATAATAGCTGTAATAGGAAATCTCGTTCCGATCCCTGTGCTTGTGGTATTCACCCGCAAGGTGTTCGAATGGCTGAGGACGAAGAGCGACCGGCTCGACCGCATGGTCAGCAGACTCGAGTCCAAGGCGGAAAAGAACCAGGAAGTCGTGAACAGATACAAATTCTGGGGCCTTGTACTGCTTGTAGCCATTCCGCTTCCGGGCACGGGGGCATGGACGGGAGCCCTGGTGGCTGCAATGATGGACATGAGGCTCAAAAATGCGATGCCGGCGATAACACTCGGTGTGATCATAGCGGGCATCATAGTGACTACTGTTACCTATGGCGCGGGAGCGCTTCTGGGCTAAGCTGAAAAAAGGGTAAAACAGGGTGGTGAATAATGGGCAGGTACGAATACTCAGATATCGAGCGAAAGATACTGGAAGGATCGAGGATACCGTTTGCCGTTTATCAGTACGTGGACGAGAGGGTGGTATCACTCATCCTTTCTGACGGTTTCTGCGATCTTTTCGGCTACACCGACCGCGCGAAAGCGCATCACGACATGGACAACGATATGTACGCCGAGACGCATCCGGATGACGCGTCAGGCCTCGCAGAGGCAGCGATCGAGTTTGCTGCAGGCGGGGACAGGTACGATTTCATTTACCGCACCAGGATCCAGGGGTCGGCGGAGTACAGGATAATCCATGCTGTCGGAGAGCATTTCTATACTTCTGGCGGAGAAAGACTTGCGATCGTGTGGTATACGGATGAAGGCGTATATGATGAGGAGGATATTTCTGCCGGTGCCGGAGGACTTCTGAGCGAAGCCATGCGTGAAAAGAGCAGACTGAGCTCGAGCAATTACGACTACCTTACAGGCCTTCCGAATATGACCTTCTTTTTCGACCTGGCCGAGTCGGCCGCTGAAGCCATCATAGAAAGCGGCGGCGGTCCTGCTATGCTCTTCATAGACCTGAGAGGCATGAAGCACTATAACGCAAAGCACGGATACAAGAAGGGCGATGAGCTTCTTGTGTCGTTCGCACGTCTTCTCACGAAGCATTTCGGCAGCGAAAGATGCTGCCGCATGGGCGAGGACCATTTCGTAGCGGTCTCGGAAGAAGCGGGTCTGGAAGAAAGACTGAATACTGTTTTCAGGGAATGGGAGGATATGCACAAAAGAGACGCTCTTGCCATAAGGGCAGGGGTGTACTTCCGCAGTATGGAACCCGTCGATGTGAGCGCCGCATGCGACAGGGCCAAATATGCCTGCGATTCCATTCGCAGCAATTATACATCGTGCATCAGCTATTTCGATGAGGCGATGCTCCGTGAATCGCACGGCAGCCGCTATATCATAGAGAACATAGACAGGGCGATAGAAGAGAAGTGGATCGTACCTTACTATCAGGCGGTCGTCAGGTCGACCAACGGCAAGGTGTGCGATGAGGAAACTCTCGCGCGCTGGATAGACCCTGAAAAGGGCATGCTTTCTCCGTCCTTTTTCGTACCGGTGCTCGAGGATGCCGGACTCATATACAAACTCGACCTTTACATGGTCGAGCAGGCTCTCGAAAAGAGCAGGATCATGAAAGAACTGGGGTATGAGACCAATCCTATCTCAGTAAACCTCTCAAGGAGGGATTTCGATACCTGCGATATCATCGAAGAGATAACAAAGCGCGTGGACGCTGCGGGGATGGATCACTCCGACATCAACATAGAGATAACGGAAAGCACTGTTGCGCGCGACTTTGACTATATAAAGGCGCAGGTGGAACGCTTCAGGGAACTGGGCTTCTCGGTGTGGATGGACGATTTCGGTTCAGGCTATTCGTCCCTTGATCTGCTCCAGAGCATCAGATTCGATCTTATCAAATTCGATATGCATTTCATGCAGCAGTTCGACAAGGGCGATGAGACCAGAATAATACTTACAGAGCTCATAAAGATGGCGAATGCCCTAGGAGTGGATACAATATGCGAGGGAGTCGAAAAAGAAGAGCAGGTACAGTTCCTAAGAGAGATAGGATGCTCGAAGATACAGGGCTTCTACTATGAGCGGCCGCTGCCGCTGGAGGACCTCCTGAAAAAGTTCGAAAAAGGAGAGCAGATCGGCTTTGAATATCCTGAAGAGAAGGAGTATTATTCGAAACTCGGACGTGTAAACATGTATGATCTTTCGACGATCGCCGGCACGGACAACAGCCTTAAGCACTACTTCAATACTCTGCCGATGGCGATAATCGAGATTCGGGGAGAGGAAGCCCGCTTTGCGAGGACGAATCAGTCGTACCGCGAGTTCATCGAAGGAGCGTTCGGCTATACCATACCGCGCAATGTCACCGAGTTCAGCGCTGAGCCGCAGGGAATAGGACAGGCATTCCTTGATAAGGTGAAGGGATGCAGCAAAACGCACGTGAGCATAGTTACCGACGAAAGGATACCAGACGGCTCCAGGGTGCACACCCTGCTGAGGACCATAGCGACGAACAAAGTGGACGGGACGACGGCTGTAGCCGTGGCTGTGATTGCGGTGACGGACAACCCGGAAGAGCTGTCATATGCCAATATAGCCAGGGCCCTTGCTTCCGACTATTTCAATCTTTTCTATGTGGATTTGAAGACGGATGAATTCATCGAGTATTCTTCGGATGCGGGCAGAGAAAATATAGCGCTCGAAAGGCACGATACAGACTTCTTCGCAAAAGTGAGCAGGGATGCTCTCAGTTTCCTGCATGAAGATGACAGAGAGCGCTTTATCGATGCTTTCGACAAGGAGAAGATCCTGAAGACCCTCGACGGTCAGAAGTCTTTCAGCCTGGATTACCGCCTCCTGAAGGATGGCAAGCCGATATATGTCAATATGAAGATAACCCGTATGAGCGATGACGACAGGCATATCATCATCGGCGTGAGCAATGTAAATCTTCAGATGAACCAGCGCAAGGCCATCGAAAAGCTTATGCAGGAGCAGCATATGTACAACAGGATCCGTGCGCTGACGGATGATTTCGAAGTCATGTATATAGTGGAGCCTGAGACCGGAAACTACATAGAGTCGAGCGCTTCGAGCGAATTCAGAAAGCTCGGCGTATCCAAGACCGGAGACGACTTCTACAGGGATTCCGAAATAAACGGCCGAAGACTCGTTCACCCGGATGACTCGGAACGCTTCGTCAGAGCTCTCCGCAAAGAAAACCTGACCGGAAAGATCCGGA
>JAFRFA010000136.1:0-2452 GCA_017434585.1 Mogibacterium sp.
ACGCCCTCCCGCATGATATCGATAAAGTAGCTCTGCCTGAGGTGCATCGTTCCCTGATAAGTTCCGCTTATCGGGAAGCTGAGAGCCATGAACATGAACTGTATTCCCCAGCACCTGATGAATGCTGCGCCCTGATCGACGGCCGCGACCGCGTCAGGTCTCACGAAGATCATCGCGAACGGTTTCGGGAATATAGCTATGAGAACTCCCAGTACGACGAATACGGCAATCGTTATTTTGACCGCCAGTGTGACACCGTGCTCGAGCCCCCTCCTGTCCTCTTCACTGTACATAAGACTGCTGAGGATAGATGTGGAAACGAACATTCCGAGCACCAGCGCGAATATGATCGAAAACGCGTTGTTGGCAATGGAAAGACCTGCTACGGCAGTCTTGTCGGCTATGGCAAGAAGGAACGCGTTGAATATGAGCGATCTCAGAGCCTGGCAGCCCATGTTGATGGCATTCGGGATACCGCGGAGAGCCACATCGCCGAGGTCTCTCATCTTCAGTCCCTCCCTTGTGAAGTGGATCACCCGGTTTTTTCTGAAGTAATGCGTCATTATAACGGCGAAGCCCACGGCATTGCTGAGTGTCGTAGCGACCGCCATGCCGAACATCCCGCCGTTGAACACAGTAACGTTCAGAAGGTCGAACGCCGCGTCGGATATGAGCGTCGCTCCCATCGCCATCATGCTGCGCTTCTTGTCGTTATCGAGCATCATGATCCCCGAAAGCAGAACGGTGAAGCGCATGAACAGCAGACCCGGAGCGAATCCGCGCAGGTAATCGCTTATCATCCTGACTATCTGAGGATCGCCGGTCCCGGATCCCAGTACCGAGCCGAGCCACGGCGCCAGCAGATACACCAGGGCGGCGGATATGACTGCATATACAGCCGCCGCTATCAGGACGATGCTGAACACCTGATTTACTCTGTCCTGCTGAGCCTTGCCCATGTAGCGCGTGCACATGACGCCCACTCCGCCGAGAAGTCCTCCGATAAGGTTTATCAGCATGACGACAGGATGCAGGAGTCCTGCTGCCGTTACCGCGTCAGGTCCGAGGAACTGTCCGGTGACGATCCCGTCTATCATGACGCAGGCGATGCCGGCGACTATACTGATAGCGTTTGTGATCAGTATCCCCCTGAACATCTTATTCAGAAGATGAGTATCCGTTTTCATTCGTTCATTATCCTTTCGATGTCAAAGAAGAGTATGTATATCACCAGTACTGCCGCAAAGGACAGCGCAGGCACCCATATGAACATGGCGGATATGGTTGAGTTTACTGCAGCAGGCTGCACCTTGAGCGCGGCATCGAAGCCGGCCGTCGAAAGCGCGAACCCGAACAGCACGGCCCCGAGTCCGTTTCCCAGCTTATCCGACGCCGATATGCCGGCATTGCCCGTCCCCGGCCTGAACTCTCCTGTCGTCTTTTCGGTATATGCCACCAGGTCTGCTATGAGAATGAAGCTGACGCCTTTGACCAGGCCGCTGCCGAATCCGTACAGCAGGTTGAACGCCAGGAGAGGCTTTATCGCCGGAGATGTCATCCCTATGCCGATAAGCCCGGCGATCGAGGTCAGAAGCGAAGCGATGAGTACTCTTCTTTTTCCGAATCTTCCGGTCAGAGCCGGAATGATCAGCGCCGCCAGGATCTGCGGTATCATGGCCGTGAGCAGTATCTGACTCATATATCTCATGTCATGCAGAATGTACAGCGAAAAGTAAGGCACAGCCGTGGCCATAAACTGCAGCACGATATTGATCAGAATATCCATGATGATCAGTACGGCCCAGTACCTGCTCCTGACGAGCATCTTCAAAGCTGCAAAAAGTTCTTTGAGCGGAGCCTTTCTTTCACGTTCCTGAGATAACTGCACCCTCTCCCTGGTACCTGCGACCGCGATGAGCATCAACACGACAGCTGCGGCGCATACCAGGATCATGGAGCGTGTATATGCGATCTGCGTGTTCTGATTGCCGGGTTCGTCCGTAAATGCATCGAGCAGTTTTACGAACACGACGGACCCCATAAGTACGCTGACGAACCTCGTCAGATTCACTATGCTGCCGAGCAGAACGTGTTCATCTCTGTCATCTGAGATCAGAGATACCATGGAGTAATATGATATCTGAGTGAATGTGATGATGCCTGTATTCACGATATTGTATATCACGAACACGTACACATATTTGAGCATCTGAGGCATATGAGGCGGCACCCGGAAGAGCAGCATCGCAAACACGAAAAGCGGCAGGCACATGCGCAGCATCCATGACCTGGCCTTTCCGAGCTTCGATCCGGTGTTGTCGATGATATTGCCTATGACGATATCCGATATCCCGTCGAAGACCTTTGAGACGCCGATGATCGCCGAACATGCAGCCACATCGAGGAAAGCGACGTTCGTCAGATATATGAGCATGAACCCGGTAATAACTGA
>JAFRFA010000137.1:0-1600 GCA_017434585.1 Mogibacterium sp.
ATCTATGTGAGGAGTTGGGATTGGCATAGCATTTCTCCTTTCTTATACGCTTCAGATATTACGCACCTATTTTACCACAGAATGCGCTCTGATTCGCCCGAATATCCGTATTTTTGCGAGGCTCTTGCGGCAGATATGCTGCATAAGTCAGGATACAAGGACCTTCATTTCTACAGGAATGAGACTGGCACGCGTGAGATGGAATTCCTGCTCGAAAACAGTGATGGCGTAGTTCCTGTAGAGATAAAAGCCGGCAGCGGCGCTAATCTGCAAAGCCTCAAGGTGACAGATGATCTGACAGGTCCGGAAGGCTCAATATGGGTATGGGCAGAGGCCCAAGAACACTATATGAAGGACATGCAGTTTGCGATCCTGGATCATACCGGCATCAACGGTCTTAAGGTATTCCGAAACGCATGCGACGATGTGTCTACCTCCGGCGGGGTGCTGACTGAGTATCTGTTCGGTACGCTTTCGAATTCCGACAATACAAGACTGCTGGTATACTGGGGAGAATCTGTCAAAGGCACGCGCAACGAAGCTGAGACTAAGGCAAAGGCTGTGTATAGTGCGCACAACTGAGATATGTGTTCTATTGTAGGGATGGTGCGTGCGTAGTATAATCTATAAACTATGAAATCGATCAGAAGCCGTATAACAGCATTGGTAATACTTGCGGTCGTGATCAGCGTGCTTGCGATAGGCATCATAAGCGTGAAGGTGATCAGGAACTCGGAGCGGGAGGCGTCTCTTAACCTGCTCCGGCTTACCTGTGAGCAAAAACAGCTCCAGCTGGACGCGTATTTTGACAGCATAGAGCAGTCGGTCGATACCGTACTGCACTTCGCCGAGGATCAATACAATGACGAATCGGATGAGGCGTTCTCGCAGTACATCTCCAGTGTCGATACGCTTTTCCACAGTGTGGCCAACAATACCAACGGTGTATACACCTATTATTATCGTATAGATCCGGATCTCGGGACCACGAATCAGGGCTTCTGGTATACAAAATACGACAGCTATGATTTCGAGCTTCGTGAGTTTACGGATATCAAGGCGTACGATGAGTACGACAGGGAGCATGTCGGATGGTATTACTCGCCAAAGCAAAAGGGCTATGCTCTGTGGCTGGATCCGTATGCCAATGAGAATCTCGGCGGGACCAAGATGATATCCTATGTAACGCCGGTATATCATGATGGCAAGTTCGTAGGAGTCATCGGCATAGATGTCGACTACAGGCTCCTGGAGAACAGACTCAAAAATATTGAGGCCTTTGAGACAGGCTACGCGGTACTCACCAACGCGGATGACAAGGTGATATATCACCCCGAGATCAAGGCGGGTACTCCGATCGGCTCTATATCCGACAAGCTCAAAAAGAGCAATCTGGTAAGGGCCAATCAGCTGATTGAATACACGTATGGCAATCAGGACAAGATCGCATGCTGGGCCAATCTCTCAAACGACATGAAGCTCTTCCTGGTCGTCCCTATGAGCGAGATCAACGAGACCTGGCACAATCTCCTTGGCTACGTGGTCATGTTTTCGATAGTCATACTTATCATATTCATAGGTCTGACCACGCTGATCGCAA
>JAFRFA010000138.1:0-5743 GCA_017434585.1 Mogibacterium sp.
CCTGTTCATAACTGCAACGCAGGCACAGTTAACTGACATCATTGAGATAGCTTTCAGACTGAAATAGACTCAACAAAACAATAGTGTGAGAGGAGGAGCGTATGGCTGGGATCTGGGAAACAGATGTGTACAGATATTACACAGAACCATCATATGCCAGACCGAGGAAGATCGTTGATAATCTCGAACTGGACTGGCTGGATCTGAGGGAAAGGTATTATTCTCCCGAAGTTGAATTCTTCACCAAGGAAGAGATCGTGAAAAGAAGCGGATGGAGCGAAGCTGAAGTGAGGATCCTTTTTTATGACAGGAGATTCCCGTCGTGCAACTACGGAAGAAAAGAGATAGTTGAAATACATGCTCTCATAGACTTTTTCGAGAAAAAGGAGAGAACACTATGGCGGCAGGAACTCGAGTGGGAAACACGATATGACATATTCACACATTTGCGAAATGAGTAGAAGCGCATTTAAATAGACATATAGGAAGGAGGTGTCCTCATGTCAAAGACGAAATACAAATTCACATATGATGAGGTGAGGATCATAGTCCTTGCCCTTATTTTAGTGCGACAGCCCCCTTTCATTTAGTATAAGACAAATCAGCTCTCTTGCGGGCAGTGATGATATGTGATAAAAATGATACAGGATTGAAAAATGACACATCCGCCGGATGCAGCGTGCCGGGGTCTGCCGGCAATTCCTGAGCATAGTAGCGGCGGAAGCCATGTCAAGAAAGATTATGAGGAGAATACTATGAAGCAGTACAGTTCGAACACGACGGGAAGCAGGAGAAGGACGCTGGTCCGTTTCGGCACTAAGGCGCTGTTGTTCATCGCGGCTTTCCTGATTGTCGTGTCGATGAGCCCGCTCCAGGCGCTTGCAGAGGACAGCATTCCGGTCGACAGCAACACCCACACCATGAAGACAGGTACATACGTGGTGAGTGAAAACGTGACCATCAGCCCTGATAGCTCTACCGGTAACGGCATCAGGGTGGAGAAGGGTGCGAAGGTGTTCCTCTACATCGAGAGCGGTAAGACGCTCACAGTAACAGGCAATAATGCGGGCTCAGGCTCTTGTGGATGCGCGGCGATCCTGCTGCCTGAGGGGTCCACCCTAACCATAGCCGGCGAGGGCACGCTGAATGCGACCGGAGGTAATGCCGATAACGGCTCTGATGGCGGGAATGCAATGAAAGGCTTCTATTTTCCTTCAAGCGGTGATGGCGGCGACGGAGGTAAAGGCGGCGGCGGAGCCGGTGCAGGCATCGGAACCAACGGCGGTGAAGGCGGCAATGGCGCCAAAGGTCCTTTGGGGGCCTTCAGTGAAGATAGAATTAAAACGAACTCCAACGTATACGGCAAAGATGGAAACTCAGGAAGTGCGGGACAGGTCGCCAGTGGGGCCGGTACCGTGATCGTTACGGGCTCTGTCACCGTGAATGCGAAGGGCGGTAAAGCCGGCTACGGAGGCAGAGGCGGCGCTCGTGGACATTATTTCGAAGAACGCTATAGCTGGAACGCTTACGCAGCCGGCACATCTGGCGGCAGCGGTGGCGGCGGCGGCGGCAGCGCCGCTGATGGCATCGGCTCCGGCGGGACCGGCGGTGGCGGCGGCGGCAGTGGCGGCAGCGGCAACATCGACGGAGAGTGCGCGCTTCTCACGGCGTGCAACCTGGATGACCTCTGGAGCTACGGCGGCTACGGAGGCAGCGGCGTATGGGATGGCGGCCGCGGCCAGCGTGGTGACTACGGAGCTTCCAACGGTGGAGACAGCACCGGCGCATCCGAGTCGTACGCGAAGAGCGGCGGGGCAGGAGGCTCCAGCCCTGCACCTAAGACAGTGGCTTTCTACGCTTACAATAACCCGAATATCACTTGCACTTCGGGGCACGGTGTGACACGTTCTGCTACAAAACTGCCGGACATTCAGTCCGTTCAAGAACTCGGCGGATACTCCGGTCTGGTCACCGGCGGGACTGTCAAGTACGACGGCAAGGCGCACGGCGTGACGGTGAGCGGCTCGAACACCATGTCAACACAAGCCGCAGGCACCGGGCAGCTGTCTGAAGAGACCGTATATAACGCGCTCAGTACGCAGGGTAACGTCGAGCCTGACGAATATGACGAATACGGCGAAGTGACAGTGGACGGCGTGCAGGTGAAATACTGGATCACGTACTACGACGCGTTTGGCAACAGGGTCCGCAAGATCCCGGTGATGCCCGGGCAGTACGCTGCGGTCATAAAGTTCGAGAGCACTGAGCAGCAATACTGGGTAGAGCCATTCGCCATCAGCAAAATACAGGTAGAGAAGCCGACACCGGCAGCGCTTACGTTCGAGTGTGCCGATTGGTACACCGGCGAGGGTACTGAGCAGGATGCGTTCCCTGAACTTGACGAGACATACTACGTGTTCGACCCGGACGCGAAGCTTGGCGATGAAACTGTCAGCATGAGATCCGCAAAGGCTGCCGGCAGCTACCAGGCATGCTTCAGGCTGAAGGACCCTAAGACGTGCGAATGGGCCGGAGAGTCGGAGGATTCCAAGGAAGTCTGGATCCCGTGGTCCATTGCAGTTCAGGAATTCGATGCTAATGACCCTGAGGTCACGTACTGGGGCACAGATCCCGGCAACGAAACCACTACTGTCGATTACACCGGTGAGCCTATCTGGGTGCGCCCATGGTGGACACCTGCCAAAGATATCGGCGGAAAGTTCCCTGAGTGGTTCACACACTGGGGAGCAGAAGACCGGCCGACTACGAACAGACTCTCATCTGCTGTCTTCTATGTAAAGGGCGATGATGACCGGGAAGGCTTAGTCGGATATCATACAAAAAAAGACGGCACATTTGAGCCGGTTACGGCGGAGCAGGTCTACGCCTGGGTGAACGGCGTTGAGATCGACGGGGAGAACGTAGCCGTGCAGAACGGAGACAAGATCTGGTACAAGAAGGATAAGGACGGCTGGAAGGTCCCGCTGGCAGTCGGAGGAGACAGGCCCGCGGGCGCCGAGGGATACGTCATCGCGCGCGATTATGCGTATGCCGACCGCCTGGGCGTAATGGAAGCCGGCACCTATCAGGCATACGCGATATTCGACGACGGCGCGGGATTCGCGCAGACCTCGCTGGCAGAAGCCACAGTAACAGTCAATAACGCGAAGAATGCTGGGGCTAAGAAGGCAGCCACCGGGGATCACAGCAATGTAGAAATGTGGTATGCGATATGCATTTCTGCCGCAGCCGTGCTGATCCTTATGGCGAGCGTCAGGCTGCGTCGAAGATCTGCCCGCAGATAGACTGACGGGCGGCAAAAAACTTGTCACAACGGAAATACAAGGGGGCACTCTGCTTCGGCAGGGTGCTTTTTTATGTATGACGGGCATGCCGTCAATCTGTGGTGAAAGTCCACAAGGGGCGTAGCCAACAACGAACCCCAGAGCGACTCCCAAGGTTCAAATCGTGAGGTTTGGGCGAGAAGAAGGGATAGCGAAATCGTAAACGAAAGAACCCTGAGGAAATACTTTGTTTAATCGATAATCTTTATTGTCTTATGTTATTCTTAAAGAAAGTTAAGGCATTTTGGTGACGCTAATTTACGTTGGAATTTGTCGAGGGTAAAACTCTTACGAGAATGTATATATACCGCAGACAAAACAAAGATTTTGAAATCATTTCCGTCTGCGTGTATATCTAACGGATTTCGTTTTGAGCATGCTAGGCAGGTTGAAGAGATTTGTGAAAAACGTAAAAGTTGTCAGCAGAACCGTCCCACTGACATTAAGGAGAGCGAAAAATGAAAGTAGACAAGATCATTAAAAACGCAAAAATCTTTACTTCGAACAAGGATAATATCCTGGCTAGTGCGCTTGTAGTGAAGGATGGAAAGTTCGTCTATGTCGGCGATGAGAAGGGACTTTCGGAGTACGAGGGTGAGACAACGGATTTAAACGGAAAATTCATCATGCCCGGCATCATCGATAGCCATGTTCATGTAACCATGGGTACCGGATATGAACTGGTAGGCACCATGGGAACGATCATCAAGTGCGACAGTAAACAGTCAGCCCTGGATTTTATTGTGGATGATATGAAGAAAAATCCCGGGCAGGACCGTTACTGCTATATCCTCGATAAAAAGAATCTGAAGGGTATGGATCTCACGAAAGAAGATCTGGATGCGATCTGTCCGGATGGAGAACTGCAGATTCAGGAAGCGCAGATGCACAGCATCTGGGTGAATTCCAATATCTTAAAGAAGCATAATATCACAGACGAGACCAAGGATCCGATACCTGGCTTAAGCTTCTATGTGCGCAAGAACGGACATATCACCGGAGAAATGAGCGAAGGCGCAACCGAACTGCCGGTCATTCTGGACAGGGCAATGAACAAGCCCGATGAGGAGATTGACAAGGCGATTCAGCGCTGGATTGATTTCTCTGTCAGTGTCGGTGTGACAGGAGTTTTTGACGCCGGTATTCCGGGATATCCGGAATTCCATGAACATGTCTACAAGCGTCTGAAACATCTGGATGAGCAGGGAAAGCTCCCCATCTATGTCGATGGCTGCTATGTCATCTCTGCAGCCTGGGAGGCGGAAGAAGGCATCCGGGAACTGAAACGCATGCGGGAGGAATATAATACCGAGCACCTGAAAGTTCATACCCTGAAGCTGTTCATGGACGGCACCCTGAAGCTGCATTCCGGTGCCATGGTTACGCCGTATGCGGATACCGGTGATCTTGGCTGCACTGCCATGAATCTCGAAGAACTTGTGGCGCTTCTGAAAGTGCTGAATGAGGAAGGACTGGATTTCCATACCCATTGCGTCGGAGAAGCTTCCTCCCGCCTGATTCTGGATGCGGTGGAACAGGTCCGGAAAGAACTCGGAGACGATTTCCATGTCCGGGTCGTCGCTGCCCATCTCCAGATTCAGGACACCGCAGATCTCAACCGCTTTGCGCCTCTGGGCGTGATTGCGAACTTTACCCCTTGGTGGCATTGCGATGATATCAATGTGTACAACAGGCTCTTCGGCGAGGAACGCGGAAAACTGCTCTATCGCTGCAAGTCTGTCTGGGACAGCGGAGCTCTGGTCACCTGGTCCAGCGATAATATCGTGTTCGCAGACTTTTCAAGCTGGAGCCCCTTCCTTGGCATGGAGGTCGGAATGACGCGTTTCGTTTCCGAAAAGTCAAAGCTTATGGAAGGTGGTGACCGCTACAAGGATATATTCCCTCCTCTGGAAGAGCGGATGGGAATTGAAGAGATGCTTCTTGGATATACCATCAACGGCGCAATTCAGCTCGGCATCGAAAATAAGAAGGGCTCCATCGAAGCCGGCAAGGATGCGGACTATCTGGTATTCGATACCGATCTTTTTACGGCGGAGCATGATGGCTTCAGCAACAACCTGCCGGCAGAAGTATATTATGCCGGGCAGAAAATGCATTATAACCCCTTCAACCCGGAGGATAAGAGTAAAGAGGATTCGTTCTTCAAGGGCCATCCCGTTCCTTACTTTGCTATGGAAGAAATGTGGATGGAGTTCATGGAGGCAATGTGGAAGGAGTTCTACGGCGAAGAATCCGAGTGGGACGATTCTCACTGACTCCGTTGAAATCAACACCATTGGCTTGTCTTTACCTTCTTTGACGACAGGAGCTGCAGTTTTCGAATCTGCTGAAATCCTGAGTAACTGACAGTGCAGTAATGAAATTCATCGGCAGGAAAG
>JAFRFA010000139.1:0-2612 GCA_017434585.1 Mogibacterium sp.
GTAAACGGTAAACCATCCGTCCTTCGTTTAAAATAGCCCGGTGCTTGATCAGCATCGGGCTTGAGTATTACTTGGATGCCATTTTCTTACGGCATTCAGGCGGCAGTGACTTGGACCACGGCAGCAGGCCTTCTATGAAGTCTGTGCCGGTCTCATCCATGTGATGCGGGATCTCCGTAAGCAGGTATTTAAGATATTTGTATATATTAAGATCGTTAGCCTTAGCCGTCTCGACTATGCTGTATATGATCGCACTGGCATTGGCACCATTGATCGTATCGATAAGTTTCCAGTTGTTCCTGCCGACACAGAAAGGCCTTATCGCCTGCTCAGCGATGTTGTTATCCAGAGGGAGTGCCGGATCATCAAGGAAGGCACGCAAATACTTCTCCTGGTTAAGGCAGTACCGGATACCTTTCTTAGTTTTATCGCTGCCAACTGCAGCATACTGTGCTTTCCTTGCCCAATCGAAGAATCCATCGACCAGCGGCTTCACCAGCTTCTTTCGCTTCTTCTTACGTTCGGACGGAGGAAGCTTTTTAAGAGAATTGTCTGTGTGGTAGATATTCTGGATCTGTACATACGCTTCGTATGCCAGAGTACCCGCCGCCTTGTCTTCACCCAGACTCTTGATCACATCTGCGAATGGCCTCCTCGCATGGATCCAGCAGCCTGCTACGGTGAAGTCTGTCCCGGAATCATTCTCAAGAGTGTGGTATACCTGGTATCCGTCACAGACAAGCTTGCCTTTGAAGCCTTCGAGGAATGTTCTCGGTGCATCGGCTTTTCTGGTCTTCTGGTAGTCATAGACTATTGCCGGATGAGCCTTGCACATGCTCCCGGTCCTGTATACCCACATATAACTCTTATGAGTACCTTCACGGCCATCTTTCGTTACCTGTACCGGGGTCTCGTCCGCATGCGCCACACGGCTTTTTGTGATCTCTTCCTTGAGTCTGTCATATATTAGAGACAAGTACCTTTCTGCTGTGGTGATCATCCAATTTGCCATCACCTGACGGGAGATGTTCACATCGTTTCTCTGAAGCTCCTGCTCCTGCCTGTACAGAGGCACTGCATTCACGTATTTCGCATTCATGATGAAAGCTGCCAGAGATGGTGTCGCAATGCTGTTGCTTAGCATCTCCTTTGGATGCTTTCCCTTGACGATCGTTCCGTTCTTTCCCTTGTATACCTTGATGTGATGCTCGATCACCTTGAATACTGCAGGCTCTACTTCAAGCTTTCTGTACACTTCGTCATCGAGCTCGTAATAACCTTCAGGGAATCTCTCTGCGAGTTCTTCATCACTGAGACCATGCTCTACAGGGATAGCCTCGAATCCGGAAAGGTCTTCGTCGCGCTTGCCTCTGCGTTTCTTCCGATGGATGACTACAGTCTCCATCTTAGGCTCTTCGATGACCTTGCCCTTGACTGTAGCCTCAGCTTCATTAAAGCCGAAGTCGTAGATGCTGAGCTGATCACCTGTAGCGAGGCTCTTCTCAGATGACTTCCCGAACAGCCTCGTGTTCATGATACGGATCTGCTCATTGAGCTTATCTACAGTTGCTCTGAGAGCATCGACCGTGTCATTTGAACGCTCAAGCTGCTCCTGCATGCCCATGAGGAGCGTCACCAGAACATCCTTATCCATCTTATTCAGTTCTTCTCTGCTGATGACCTCTTTCATACTCAAATTATACCTTAATTCGAGATGCAAAAAAAGACTTACAGCTAAAGAAAAATGCAGCTTTCCCTTGAAATCTCAGGCCTTCAGCCGATCCCTCACAGCGCATATTCCGGCACCGGCACCTTCTGTATCCCGGGGTCTATGGTGAAGCCGTCAAGCAGCCTCGTGAGCTGTTCCGGCGTCAGGTCTCTGAGGTCTGAGCTCTTTCTCGGCCAGTTGAATCTGCCTTCAGCGACCCTTTTGTACAAGAGAAGGAAGCCATCGCCTTCCCACACGAGGGCTTTTATCCGGTCGGTTTTCCTCCCGCAGAACAGGAAGATGGCGCCTTTTCTGTGTGGATTCAGATCGAACTGCTGCTGTATCCAGGCAGCAAGCCCATCGATCCCTTTTCTAAGATCTGTATAGCCGCATGCTATGTATATCTCACTGTAACAGGCTTCCTTAAGCATGGGCTATCGCCTCCAGCACCATGCGCACATGTTCGTTGCTCGCATCCGGCGAGATGCTGATCTCTGCACTGTCCAGCTTGATCCTGATCCCGGATGAAGCTCCGACTGTCTTTGGCAGATCGACTCTGACGAATTCCGGTTCCTGTTTGACTGCAGGTTTATTAGGCTCCATATTTATGAGGCTGCATGCTTCCTCACGCAGGACTCTCAATCTGTAGTAGAAAGTCTTCTGCGTGATACCTTTCTCCTGGCACCACGCTTTGACCGTAAGCCCGCTTTCCTGCTGCCGGGCATAGTCTTCCATCCATGATCTGTGCCGCATCTGTGTTGCTACTAGCTGTGTATCCATACCTGATCCCTTTCCTGTCTAAATTACTTCCCTGGAGTAATTTGGAGTGATCTATACCTTTTGTCAGTATGGATTATCTCATTTCGGCACCGGGCCCGCCACGCACGGATGGTTTACCGTTTAC
>JAFRFA010000140.1:0-7171 GCA_017434585.1 Mogibacterium sp.
AACGGCCTGAAAATGGACCGGATGGAGGCCTTTTAGATGATTTTTTGAGTTCTTTTTTCGGATTATTCACAAGATCATTTTCCTACGTATGAGAAAAGCCCAAGCTTCGTGATTGAAACTTGGACTTTGTCTACGGTCTGAACAAGCCTCGGAGGCTTGTTTTTTATTGGGTTGCAATGGTATAGTAAAGACGTATATGGGAAAGAATCGTTTTTTGCGTGTCTTTCCATTGATGGAAGTTATTGAAAGGAGAAACTATGAAAGGCAAAAAGAGGTTAATCGCTCTTCTTCTGTCCTTCCTCATGGTAATGAGCCAGATGAGCGTAGCAACGTTCGCACTCGACACTGTTGCTGCAGACGACTCTGACCAGGCTGTGACGGAACAGGCAGTTGAAGAAACTCAGCCTGACGCAGACTTAACAACAGCTGCGGTAGAAAAAGAGCCTGTAGCAGAGGAATCCGCAACGGAGACCGCGACAGAGCCTGAAGCTGCCGAGCCGGCTGCGGCAGAGCCTGAGAAAACAGAACCTGCAGCAGAGCCTGCGAAAGCCGAAGCGAAAAAGGCAGAGCCTAAGAAGGAAGAGCCTAAAGAAGAAGCTTTCGATCAGAGCAAGACTGTAAGCGGTGTTACCGTCAGAGTCAAGGCTGCAAAGGGAGTATTCCCTGCAGGTTCGAAGCTGAGCGTAAGCAAGGTCTCTGTTCCATCTGCTGTTGACACAGAAGATGCAGAAAAGGCTTATGCTTTCGATATCAGCATCATTGCTGACGGCAAGAAGATCCAGCCGGACGGAAACGCTACAGTATCGTTCACGACTGAAGAGGTCGCTGAGTATGATACTGCAGTCTATCACATGGACGGCGGCAAGGCTGAGGAGCTTAAGGTTTACGAAAGCGGCGATACAGCTAATGTAACATCGTGTGGATTTTCGACATATGTAATATCATTCACTGGCGAAAATCCGACTACAACGACGACGTACACCATGAGCGAGGGGCAACGCGCATCTGTAGTTGATATTTTTGCAACAGTATTTGGGCAAACCTATGCTCAGAAGTATAATACTGCAGGGCCTTATAATGTACAGATTTCCCCTGCAATTTCAGGGGTTACAGCAGAACGTGTTGGTAGCGGAAATGATACATGGCAAATAACTGTTGACAGTGACGCAAGTATTACAGATGGAACCACTTTGACATTAACGCTAGAAGCACCATCTAGCATGGGTACCGATACAATAAATGTAAGTGTTGCTACCAAGGAAGCTCCTGTAGTCGAAGGAATAGAACTTAAAGATTCTTTGATTGCAACTGGAGAAGAACAAGAACTCATCAAGACAGGAGCTACAGTTACACCATCCGAGGCACAAACCAGTCTGCACTATGCCGTTTCAGATAGTGAAACTGCATATCCGACTGATGCAAAAGACTGGAAGCAGAATCCAAGTAGCATCACAGGAACAGATGAAGGCACATATTATGTATGGTATCGTGTTTATGGAGGTGAAACGTGGAATCCAATACTTCCGACACTTGTTGGTTCGGTTACTATATCAGACAAAGTTCTTCTGGTTTATGACAAGAACGGCGGAAGCGGTTCAATGGAACAGCAGGAGATCCATTTTAATGCCGAGACAACGCTCGAAGATAATGGCTTTACACCTCCAACTGATAGCGAAGGTGTCGTTGAGAAATTTGCCGGCTGGTCATTAGATAAAAATGCTAAGGCTGGAGATGAAGGCGTTTACGCAGAAGGTGAAGCAGTTGCATTTAAAGAATCACAGGTAGACCCAGAGCTTCATGTTGTAAAGCTCTATGCTGTATGGCAGGAGTATGCACACGAACTGAATCCTCCAAAAGCTCTTTCCTTGACATATAACGGAGATGAGCAGGAGCTGATAAATGATGGTTCTGTCGTAGAAGGTCAGGGCGTCATGAAGTATAGCGTCAATGAGGAAGGTCCGTTTACACAGGCTCTTCCTAAGGGCGTTACAGCTGGTGACTACACCGTTTATTATAAGATAGAGGGTGCAAACGGATATGCAGATACAAAGCCGCAGCCTATAGATAATGTCAGCATTGATGCAAAGAAAGTCACAGCAACTGGATTTGAGGCTGAGGATAAGCTTTATGACGGAAACACAGATGCCGAGCTGGTCATGGACGGCGAACATGTCAAGGCTGATATCGAAGATCTGGTAGGTGATGATGATGTTTATGTTGAATCTGCTGACGCATCATTCGAGGATGCAGAGGTAGGAAATAACAAAAAAGTAAACGTCACAAATATCGTGCTTGGCGGAGCCGATGCGGCTAATTATGAGCTCACTAGCACTACCGCAGAGACAACTGCTTCTATTACTCATGAGCATAGCTGGCAATCAGAAGCAAAAGAGGGCGTTGTAACGCTCACCTGCTCGCAGGAGGCATGCCCGTATCATGACAATCCGATCCATATCTATCTGAATGCGAAAGATGTTTCCTATGACGGAAACCCTCATCCGGCTGAGCTGGATACCTCTGAGATCCCTGAAGAACTCAAGGGCCAGATAGACGTAAGGTGGAAGAACGATACGACTTCACAGAAGGTGTTCTACAGAAAAGATGGTAGCTCGCCTGAAGCGATCGAACCTCTGGAGCCGGCTGTTTACAAGGGCTATACTAGAGTCAGATATAAGGACAGCACAGGCAAAAAAGTGACCGTGAACCTCACGAAAGAGTTCACTATTTCCGAGAAGACGGTCACGATATATGGCGTTACCGCAGAAGACAAAGTTTATGACGGTAACAATACTGCGACTGTCAATGCTGATGATGCGGTCATCGAGGGCCTTGTGCCTGGTGATGTTGTAACTGTAGCTGTCAGGACCGAGGGTGCAAGCAATGCCGGACTCTTTGAGAATGAGAAGGCCGGAAACGATAAGAAAGTCACATGGTCGACCTACGTTCTCGGCGGGGCAGATGCAGATAAGTATGTTGTTTCCACAGATTCACAGTATGAGGCAACGGCAAGCATCTTCAAAAAACCGGTAACATTCTTGTGGTCCATCGATGGTGAAGAGTATGATCCGGAAGATCCACCGGTATACGATGGAAAACATCACATTGTAACAGCCTTAGTTAATCGTGAAGATATAGTTGGAGAGGATGTGGTTGGTGCGCATCTGACAGGCACTACGGAAGCCAGGAATGTTGCACCGTTCGACTACACAGCTGAAGTTGACAGACTCGTCGGCAAGGATAAAGACAACTACAAATTCGATCTGGATGACGAAACAGCAAGTCTGAATTGGAACCTCGAAAAAGCAGATCTTACTATCCAGGCTAATGATGTAAAGCTGACTTACGGTGATGATCCGTATGATAACGGAGTCACCTACACAGGACTCGTTGCTTCGGACAAGTCACGCGTAAATCCGGATAGACCGGCACGTGGTGTCATCAACGGTGCTTTACAGTTCAAGTATCACGTAAGAGGTGATAAGAAAACTGAATATGAAGCAGGCAGTGATGCATCAGAATTTGTTGATAAGGGATATGTCGTTGACCCGAAGAGCAGCGAATTATCAGCTGCAAACTACAACATTACGCTGAAGGTCGGCACGCTGACAGTCAACAGAAAGCATGTAGTATTCAGCTGGGATAAGGTCAATCCATCCAAGATTTATGATGGAGAGCCTCTCACTGTAGAAGCCACTACGAACGATATCATCGATCTGGATGAAGACTCTGTAATTGTCGCATACGATCCGGTAGGATCTAATACCGCAACAAACGTTGTAGATGCGCAGAAAACGTCGGCCGTTATTGATGACATTACTACTGTTGTAGAGAAGGCCAAGAACTACTATGTTGATGAGGACTCTAATGCGGAGAACACTATTACTATCACCCCGCGTTTGGTAGAGGTTGTATGGCAGTATGACGGACCTTACACATATGATGGCACTACAAAGTCAGTATCCGCTATCATCAAGGGTGCTGTTACAGGTCAGAAGCTTACACCGGTAACAAGCGGAGTTCTTGAAGCCAAGGATGCAGGCTCATATGTCGCCAAAGTCACAGACTTCGAGGCAGTTGATCCGGCACTGAAGGACAACTACGAGCTCAAGTCGACCGACAGATCTCTCACATGGATGATCAACAAGGCTACAGTTACAGTAACCGCTAACAACCAGACGATCTACACCGATCAGAACATTGATAAGACAGCGGTATCTTATGCCGGATTTGCCGGTGGAGACACTGAGGCTGTTCTGACATCAAAGGCTACAGTTACAAGCAACTACGAGCCATTCGGTAAGGCGGGTAAGTATACCCTCAAGGCTGGCGGGGCTGCTGCTAAGAACTACGAGTTCAAGTATGTAAACGGCAATCTTACCGTTAAGGAAAAGGCATATCTGCTGCTCGTAAAGGCACAGGCGAACGGTAATAATGAGGCCAATGTACTGTGGGCAAGAATACCTGACGCAGACAGATATCTGGTTTATTACACACCTTGCGGAAATGAAGCGTTCAAGCTGTACAAGACAGTAGGCAAAAACTGCAAGTATTGCAAGGTTACAGGTCTCCATAAGGGCGGAATGTACAGGTACAAGATCATCGCTCAGAAATGGGTGAACGGAAGGTACAAGAACTTTGCTTACAGCAATACCGCTCACATGGTCGCAGGGGATGTATCCGGCAACTTTACAAACGCTAAGTACATTAATGTGAATGCCAAATCACTCACCCTGACTAAGGGCCAGAGATTTGTCATCAAGACAAATATCACGAAGGTGTACAACGACAAGAGTCTGCTGAACTGGTCACACGGACCGAAGCTCTCATACATGTCGAGCAATCCGGAAGTTGCTGCCGTTAGCTCCAATGGAGTGATCGTTGCTAAGGGCAAAGGTACCTGCAAGGTATATGCCTATGCTGCGAACGGTATCTGGAAAGGAATCACAGTTACTGTAAAGTAGCTTGATCCGGACCGGAAAGATCACTAAACAACAGGAAGGCGAATAATCGCCTTCCTGTTTTGTAAATAAGGAAGAGATTCCTCTACAGAAATATAATGAAATTGAATAGAAAAGAAAAATTCAGATACAGGCTAATAGCTGAGGGCGCGGTGATAGGATTGGTCACCGGCGCCCTGATTTCGATGTTCAGACTCATGCTCACGGGAGCGGATAAGCTGAGAGATATTATGGTCATTTATGCAGGCGGGGGTGCGGTACATGTTCTGATCTGTGCAGCCATTCTGACGGTTATAGCAGTGCTTGTTACGATACTCCTTGTCTATGAACCGGATATATCCGGTTCCGGAATACCGCAGGTCGAAGCTGAGCTGCGCGGACAGAAGGACATGGACTGGAGAAAGGTCATCGTCTGTAAAATGACAGGATGCGCTCTCGCAATAGGCGGAGGGCTTGCCCTTGGACGCGAAGGACCTAGCATACAGATAGGCGCCATGGTAGGCAAGGGCTTCGCAAAGAAGAGGCACGCTCTGCTCACGGAAGAAAGACTGCTTCTGACCTGTGGAGCCGGAGCGGGACTGTCTGCAGCGTTCGGGGCTCCTTTAGCGGGAGCGCTGTTCAGTTTAGAGGAATTACACAGGAATTTTTCGGCGGAAGTTCTTCTGACAACAATGGCAGCAGCAGCGGCAAGCGATTTCGTTGCTGCAAATATCCTGGGCCTCAAACCTGTATTTAATATATCAGTCAATAAAGGACTGCCTCTGAGACACTACTGGGCACTGGTGCTGCTTGGCGTACTTCTGGGACTGTTCGGAGCATTCTACAATAAAACGATAGCCTTCATGCAGGATGCATCAGAGAAAGCAGGTAAATCATTTGCGGGAGCCGTATGCAGGATCACAGGAAAGGATATATCCGTGATAAAAGACGGACTTCATCCGACTGTGTTCGCGGCAAGAGCTGCTGCAGCAGGGAGACTTCTGGCCGTCTTCGCAGCCGCTTTCATTCTGATACTCGTGTATCCTGTGGCTCTGGGAAGCGGGAGCGGACTGGTAGGACAGATCAGCCGCGGCGAGTTCACTATCGGAGCTCTGGCGCTGCTTCTTGTGGTGAAGTTCATCTTTTCGACCGCGAGCTTCGGCTCGGGCTCACCGGGAGGGATATTCCTTCCACTTCTTGTACTGGGCGCTCTGACAGGAGGCCTGTATTCGGGCCTGCTTGGTCTGGCAGGACTTGATCAGAGTTATCTGACCGGATATGTGGTAGTAGCTATGGCGGGATATTTCGCGGCTATAGTGCGCGCGCCGGTGACAGGCGTAGTTCTGATCACGGAGATGACAGGCGATTTTACTACGCTTCTTCCGCTGGTTCTCACTTCGCTTACAGCGTATGTGGTCGCGGAGGCGCTCGGAGCCAAACCGGTATACACACAGCTGCTCGAGCGAAGCTTCGGCAGACCGTCCGCGAGCAGAAGTTCGATGCTGCGCGACCGCAAGACAGTACTCGACACAGAGGTACATGTGGGCTCACATATGGACGGAAGGCGAGTGGCAGACTTCGGGCTGCCTCTTGGGACGCTCATAGTATCGGTCACTAGAGGCGGAGCAGAGATAATACCAGACGGAAACACCATACTCAGGGGCGGCGACGAGCTCGAGATCCTGACACGCGAAAATGACATCGCTGATGTAGAAGAGGCGGTCGACGCCATGTGCCGCACTGTCGAGTGATGCGCAGGTCTGTAACAGCAGCAGGATTTGTACATTTTACGAACACACAATCAGCACGATGCTGTGGTAAACTAGTTCAGTGAAGAAAAAAGGAGGGACAGTTTATGTGCTTATCTACCGTATATAAGAATGAAGTAAACGACGCAAACCTGCTTGCGAAAAACGTGGCGGACATCAGGATCGAGAACGGCAGGATCATATTCACCGATCTGATGGGCATACGCACGGTCTTCGACGGTTCGCTCGAAAAGATCGACCTGATGGACAATTACGTTATCGTCAGAGGATAAAGTGTGCAGCGGCATTTTGCTAAAGAAAGAAGGGGAATATGTACTACAACAGTTTTAAAGATCTGAAGCTGTCCGCTCTCGGCCTCGGCTGCATGAGGCTGCCGGTCATAGACGGCGACGAGAAAAGACCTGACCCGGCAGCTGTGCAGGAGATGATCGACTACGCGATGGCCAATGGCATAAACTACTACGA
>JAFRFA010000141.1:0-2950 GCA_017434585.1 Mogibacterium sp.
ACCGGCACGTCTGTCGAAAAACCTATGTATCTCTTTTCGAGTATCCACCCCGTCATGAAGCCGATGCACCATCCCGCGCCTTTATATGTGTCTTTGGCCATCTTAGCGCCGTCCACCAGAATATTTCCGGCCTCATCGTAATCGACAGGATAATTCTTGCACGCGGCAAATACCGCTACCGCAACAGAGAACCCTATGCCCAGACACATCACGAGTATGTCTTTTTCGGGATGCTTTTCGAGCCATGCGAGGAGTTTCATCGTCAGCCACATCACGAGCACCCCCGCACCCAGTCCGATCCAAATGTCCTGAGGCGTATGGACGCCCAGGAAGTTGCGGCTGACAGCGATGAGCACCGCCGTGAGAGCGAGCGTTACCCGCAGTATGCCCGGAAGCTCCTTTCGTATGGCCCCGCCGCCGTACAGCGCGCCTGCATTCGTGGAGTGCCCGCTCGGGAAGGAGTACCCGGTCGCAGTCTCCATGGCCTCGGTATGGGGTATGATGCGTGCATCTCTGATCCATGGACGATATGCGCAGGCCGTCACCTTGAGCAGTCCGTTGACCACTCTGCATCCGGTCCAGCCCATAAGAAAGTACCTGCCGTACTCCTTGCTTACACACCAGTAGATGATCGCAATAAAAATCAGCACCGTGCTCATCTCGCCGATGAAGCTCATCTTCATCATGAAAGGTACAAGGCAGGAGCCGGCACCGTTCCGGAATTCCTGCCATGTCAGCAATATCTTTATATCCAAAATCTCACCTCAAAAAATATTTTTCCAGTATTCATAGCCGCATTTGGTGCATCTGAAATGCACTTTTCTCCCATGTCCGGTTTTTATGATTTCCACCACGGCAAAATCATGAATTTCGCCATCCCTTATGCAGGGTCTCAGATCCTCGCCGCCTGTCAGACCTCAGGATGCGCCAGTCCCATCTTCGCGCTTTCCGTATTCTTCGCCTTCTCTATCGCATCCGGAAGGACCTTGAGCAGATAGTCCACTTCCTCCTCCGTGTTGTAGATGCCGAAGCTGACCCGTATCATGCCCGGAGTATTCATGTCGGAGCATTCGGCGTAGCCTCTTACCTCCTCGTCTGAAAGTCCATAGAGCCTCCACACATACGGGTTGGCGCAGAAGGCTCCGCGCCTGGTAGCGATGCCGTATTCATTCGCCAGCTGTTCCGCCACCAGCTGCGAATTGATGTCGCTGAAGTTGAATGTTATGACTCCCACACGGTCGCTGAGATCCTTCGTGTCTCCGTATACTATCGAGTGGTCCATTTTGAGCAGGCCATCCACCAGTTTTTGGTTGAGAGCCTTCTCATGCGCCTCTATGTTATCGAAGCCGATCTCCTCCAGAATGTCTATGGCCTTGCCCAGGCCAACGACTCCCGGATAATTCGGCGAACCTGCCTCATAGCTCTTCGGAGGATCTGCATATTCTACCCAGTCGTCTCCCACGATGCGGATCGTGCCGCCGCCGTAGAACTTCGGCATATGCCCCATCAGATCATCTGTCAGACCGACCACCGCTCCGCCGCCGTATGGGGAGTACATCTTATGAGCGGAGAACACGAAGAAGTCTATATCATCATCAGGACCGTCTTCGCCAAGCATCGAGAACTTCCTGTGAGCAACGATCTGCGCCCCGTCTACAATGATCTTCGCCCCGTACTTGTGAGCGAGCTTCGCGACCCGGTGCACATCCGTCACATATCCTGTCACATTCGAGGCCGCCGTCACGGAGACGAATTTGACCTTGTTGTTCTGAAGCTGTTTCTCGATCTCATCGTAGATGACGCGCCCCTGATCGTCCACTTCGGCATAGATCACAGTGCCCAGCTCACGCCACGGCAGATCGTTCGAGTGATGCTCTATGCGCGTAGCAAGTACAAGATCGCTCTTGTCCTCTATCATGGCAGACGCGAGCTTGTTGATGCCGTCTGTGGTGTTGTTTACATAAAAGACGGTGTACTTTTCAGGGTCAGCCCCCACGAACTTGATGACCTTGTCCTTAGTTTTGTTATAGACATCTGTCGAATGATTCGACTTTGGAGAAGTTCCTCTTCCGATGGAGCCGTACTTTTTGAGTTCTTCGTTCACCTCGTCCGCAACAGGCTGGAGCGCAGGCGTGGTCGCAGCGTTGTCAAAGTTCGTGACGGTCATTTTGTTGCCGTTCCCGAGCTCCATCTCCTCATCGAGACCTATGACATAGTCCCTGATGTTGTCGATCGTATAGCCCCCGTCCGCTTTCTTTTCATCGTTATTACCGGCGCTGCCGGACTGTCCGCATGACGCCAGGGTGCAGATGATCATGCAGAGCGCCGTCAGCAGCGCCAGACTCCTCTTCTTCTTATCCATAACCCCTCCTGTCATCAATCTCTGCTATTCCACCTCAACAGCAGTCTTTATATACTCAAGCGTATTTGCAAATGCTTTCTGAAGGATCTCATCGGGCAATTCAGTCGGGAAAACATATCCGGCTCTCGACAATCTCGCAGCCACGTTATCACATATGAATTCGATGACATCAAACAGCCTGCTTGGAACGTAAGCGGCGGTTCATGAGTCACCCAGACTGTTTTTCTTTATCGTTATCTTTTCCATCAAGTCCCCTTCATTGATCCCGGTTTTGTCTATATGTATAGCGGCACCAATATGATATCATATTTCAATCGAATAGGGGCTAACTCGTAGCCCCTTTCACACCACCGTACGTGCCGTTCGGCATACGGCGGTTCAACCCAAATAATAATCTAAACAGCTTAGGAGTCCTCGTTTTTTTGGGGGATTTCTTGCTAGTCTATGTTAAAGACTTAGTCAAACAAATCCTCCCAAGGCCATTTCTCCCATTCAATTTTTGTATCGCCACAATTTCGGCACTGATAAACCAGATTATATCCCCAGAGCTTGCCTTTTTCCCTGCGTTTAAATACCCAGTCATGAGGA
>JAFRFA010000142.1:0-24929 GCA_017434585.1 Mogibacterium sp.
GATGCTCTGGCTCTATGGAGGAGTCTTTACAGCGGCGATGAGCGCACTGTTTGCCTTTGTTATAAAGGAATTCCTTAGAAGGCGCAGACAGGCCAGAGAAGACGCTGAGATGTTTGCCTGATAAAGGCTGAAACGAATAAACAATGACGCAGAGGCGGCACTGATCATAAAGACGGTGACCGCCTCTTTTGCTTTGGAAGCGGGGGAGGAACACCAATGCAATACAACGAGAGAAAATTCAATACGGACATCGCAGCTGTCTGTGGGATCAGAGAGGCGGTCATCGCTGACTTCATCAGAGGCTGGCAGCTCACAAGCGATGAAACGACATACAGGCACAAGCACTTCTGGGTCAAGTGCTCGCAGAAGATAATGACAGTTCATCTGCCGTTCCTGACTGAGGATATGGTGCAGCATTCAGTCAGGAAGCTGGTTGATAAGGGGATCATCAAGGTCGGTGTATTTGACGATGATAAGTTTGACCACACCTACTGGTACACCTTCACGGACTACGGAGAGGAACTGCTTGACGACGGAGTCTGCATAGATGCCGAAGACGATTAAAACAGTACCGGGCACAAGAGTGCTCTGCCCCGAGGACTGCAGATACCGTAGCAAGCTTGCACCATTCTGCGGTTACTGCATGATGGAAATACTTAACAGAGAAATGAAGACGGAGGATACTGATGGACAAGGCAAAACAGAAACTGATAGACAAGCTCGGGAAGAAGGGCTTTGATACTGAGAAAAAGGTCAATGCTATAGATATGCAGGTGGCATTTGACAACGGACTTACAGACGAACTTGGAGGGATACTGGCGCTGCAAAAGGCGATCAAGACTCACAGCGTGTACGCTTTTCTGATGGACGGCGTAGATGCAAAACCGGAAAAAAAGGAGGCGAAGCATGATCATGACAGAAAACCCGGAGACGGAAATGAAGAAGGAAACATCTATTGAGATCAGGAGCCCTGAAGAACTCAGAGAACTCATCAACGAGATCCCTGAGGGAACCGTATATTCGATAGATATGGGGGTGATCAGAGTTGGGCAGGAGACCTAATGACGAGAAGATCGAAGTGGTCAACATTCGCATGGTAAAGGAGCCGTCGATATACAGTTCGGAGAAGATCCGCTCGCCTGAAGACGTTCTGAAGGTAATAGCAAATGAACTTGCAACATATGACAGAGAAGTTTTCGCAGTGCTTAATCTCAAGACCAACGGGCAGCCGATCAACCTGAACATTTGCAGTATGGGCACACTCGACGCTTCGGTAGTGAGTCCGAGAGAAGTGTTCAAGTCATGTATTCTTTCGAATTCTGCTGCATTCGTGGCTGTGCACAATCATCCCTCAGGATCATTAAGTCCGAGCCAGGAAGACAAGGATGTGACGAGTAGGCTACTTGCGTGCTCAGAACTTCTCGGAGTGAAGATGCTAGATCATATAATAGTTGCCGGCGAGACCGGTGATATCTACAGCTTCAAAAGCGAAGGACTGCTGGATCAGCTGAGACCGCCCCGCGCAGCATGGGAGAGGTAAAGAAAGGAGCGACACGGTATGACGGACTTTGAAGGAAAGACGTTTGAAGATGGCATGGTCTCTTATACCATACACAGGCATTTGACCGTCTTGAAGGAGTATCCCGACAGGGAGATGCCCTGGAGGAGGGAAGCGAATATAGTCTCATGGAACGGCGGCGAACCTAAACTGGATATCCGTGATTGGTCAGCCGACCACGCACGAATGTCCAGGGGCATTACGCTCCAACAGGATGAAGCTGAGAAGCTTGCTATGGCAATAGGTCAGAAACTGATGAACCCGTCGAAGGAACACAGGGAAAGGGACTCATTTGAGCGGTAAACAGATTCTTTCAAACGCACACAATCAGCGGCGCACAGTGTGTTAAAATCATTACTGTGCATGCCGCACTACATGATGGCGAAGAAATCGACAATTCCAGTTTGTATGGGAAAACAAAAGGAGTGAAAATGAATTCAAAACGGATAGGATTTATACTGCTTGGCATAGCCTTGTTGATATCGCTTGGGTTCTGGCTGATAGCATGTCTGTTTGCATGCGGACAGTTGTACAATTTCTATGACCTGTGGTTTTTCCTTTCCGATGCACCGGTAGCTGTAATCATAATAATTGTGCTGTTTGCCGGATCCATTGCGTCCTTCGTGGCGGCTATACGGGCAAAGAAAAAGAGTGACTGAATATGAAGATCGGAATCATATCTGACACACATGGGTTGCTCAGGCCCGAGGTAATAAAGGCACTTGATGGATGCGAAGTTATCCTTCATGGTGGAGACATCAACAGACAGGAGCTAATCGATCAGCTTGAGAAGATCGCGCCTGTCTACGTTGTACGCGGCAATAACGACAAGGAGTGGGCTGCAGATATACCTTCTTTCCTTGATTTCGAGCTCGCGGGTACCCATATCTACATGACTCATAAGAAGAGGGATCTACCTGCAGATCTGAGCCCTTATGATCTTATTGTGGTAGGCCACTCGCATAAGTATGAGGAAAGCAGGCAGGGTAAAACGACATTGCTCAATCCCGGCAGTTGCGGCCCAAGGCGATTCCATCAGGCTATAACGATGGCAACAGCCGATATCAATGACGGGATCATCGATATTACCCGAATTGAAATACCACAGAAACCTGCGAAGAATCTTTCCAAATCAGGCGCTGCCGATCTGAAGAAACAGATCGAAATCGTAATGAGAGAGACTCAAAAGAATAAAAGCCCAGAGGAAATAGCGAATAAATATGGATTCGATACTGTATTGACAGAGCAGATTGCCAGACTGCATCTTACACATCCAAATGTTGATGCAGATGGGATAATGACAAAAATGGGGTATTGATTATGTTGACAAAACTGAAAGTGAATACAACGAAGCATACACAGATGCTGGATATAACGGATAAGGTACAGAAGGCTGTATCGGACAGTGGTGTGAAGGATGGAATATGCACTGTATTCATTCCGCATACAACAGCTGCTGTAACTATCAACGAAAATGCTGATCCGGATGTGGTCAGAGACTTCACAACTGAGATCGATAAGATTGTGCCCTGGGAAGACGGGTATTATCATTTTGAAGGTAATTCGGCGGCACATCTCAAGTCCAGCATGATTGGATTCTCAGAGCAGATCATAATAGATGAGGGCAGACTTGTACTCGGCACATGGCAGGGCATCTACTTCTGCGAATATGATGGCCCCCGTAACCGCAAAGTCTATGTCAAGGTAATGGGAGAATAACGCATGAAGAAGATCACAATGTTCCATATTGAGGAATGCAAATACTGCGATTTTGCAAAAAAGGCAATAACCGAACTAAGGGCAGAAAACCCTAAATACGAGAATATAGAGATTGAGATGATCAATGAGAACGAGCACCCTGAAATCATAGAAAACTATGATTACTGGTCAGTACCAAGCCTTTTCATAGGTCACGATAAAGTATTCGAAGCGGCACTCTTCATGCCGTATGAGATTGTAAAGGATGGCGTGAAACTTGCATTCGATAAAGCACTGGAGGGATAGCAGTGGACGACAGAGTCCTTCTTGATGCAGATATACGAGAGCCCCTGATCCTCTACTTTGAGCAGTGCTATGACAAAGTAAGGTTTCTTGAAGAGCTTGTCACGGGTAAGGCCAGGGCTGATGTTGTAATGGTGCTGCCGGATAAGGTATGCGGCATAGAAATCAAGTCCGATGCAGATAGCTACAGTAGGCTGGATGCTCAGGTTAAGTACTACGATAAATACTATGACGAGAACTATCTTGTTGTAGGTTCAACGCATGCTCTTCATGCTGCCGAGCATGTTCCTGCATACTGGGGAATCATTTCCGTGGAGCTTATCAAGGGAGCGGTTGACTTTTATCGCGTCAAAGAGGCGAAGCCGAATCCAAAGGCGAAGCTGAAGAATAAGATGAGTCTGCTCTGGAAATCCGAATTTTCTCATATACTGGCCGAAAACAAAATGCCGAAATATGCACAGAAGAGCAAGAAATTCATCTCAGAAAAGCTAATTGAAAAAGTGCCCGAGGCAGTTCTGCATAAACAGATCAGCGAAGAACTCTTCGAGCGCGATTACACAATTTACGACTGAATAACTTCATAGGATCCAAGACTGAATACATGCTGCAGGCAATCGTGTCTGCAGTTTTTTTACGGAGTAAAGGACGGTGATGTATTTGGTGTTTACAGGAAATATGAATAAGAATTATAAATCTCAGAAAGACAGAATCCGAGAGATAACAGAGCAGTTGGAGGCAGGGGTCAGAGCCGTTTTCGAAAGCGACGCGTATAAGGCATATCTGAAATGCATGAGCAAATTCCATAATTACAGCCTCAACAACACGCTTTTGATCGCACTGCAGTATCCGGAAGCCAGTCTCTGCGCAGGGTATCATGCGTGGAAGAAAGATCATGGAAGACAGGTGAGGAAGGGAGAAAAGGGAATCAAGATCATAGCTCCGTGCAAATATAAGGTCGAGCTTAACGACAAGGATGAAAACGGAAATCCTAAGGTTGAGATGCGTGACGGATTCAAGGTCGTAACAGTATTCGATCTTGCGCAGACAGAAGGCAGGGAGCTTCCTTCAATAGGTGTGAATGAACTTAGCGGCGATGTCGGTGATTACAGAAGGCTGTTCAATGCACTGACTGAAATATGCCCTGTTCCAATATATACGGAAGATATTCAGGGCGGTGCTAAAGGCTATTACAGTGATGCGGACAGAAAGATCGTGATCAAGTCAGATATGAGTCAGCTCCAGACTATCAAGACGATGATTCATGAGATCTCGCACGAAAAACTTCATGCAAAAGAGCATATTGACAATGATCATCCTGTTGACAGACGCACCAAAGAGGTCGAAGCAGAGAGCATAGCATATACGATATGTCAGCATTATGGTCTGGATTCTTCAGATTATTCCTTCAGCTATGTTGCGGGATGGAGCTCCGGCAAGGATACAAAAGAGCTGAAGGCATCACTTGAGAGGATCAGATCAGCAGCAGATGAGATGATAACAGCTATAGACAAGTCGCTTGAAAAGCAGCTTAAGCGTGAGCAGAACCGTGCTTCCCGCGATGAAGCGAGGTGATGATAATGCCTTACTACACCGAAGAACAGATAAAGAAGGCGCGGTCGATAGATCTGATGACATACCTGCAGACATACGAGCCTACAGAGCTGATCCATGTGAGAGGAAACACATTCTGTCTGCGCGAACACGATTCGCTAAAACTATCTAACGGGAAATGGTTCTGGTGGAGCAGAGGCTTCGGAGGCACATCCGCACTAGATTATCTGATCAAGGTCAAAGGCCTTCCATTCATAGAAGCTATGAACATCCTGGCAGATAATTCCAGAGATTTTCAGTTTGAAACTCCTAAGATTTGCAATCGGGATAACAGTAATACAGAAAGAAAACTGCTTTTGCCGGAGAAATGCGATACGAATCTTGAAGTGATACGTTATCTGACTGGCCGGGGAATAGACCGTGAAATCATAAGAGACTGTATCGACGAAGGTCTGCTATATGAATCACTGCCATATCACAACTGTATTTTCGTTGGCTATGATGAGACCGGCAAAGCTGCATATGCATGTTACAGGGCTACCAACGGAGAAAGGATCATGGGTGATGCTGCCGGATCGGACAAGAGATATGCATTCAGAATAAATCATGCCGGCAGCACTATCCATGCATTTGAAAGTGCCATCGATATGCTTTCATTCGCAACCATTATGAAGATGCAGACAGGAAACTGGCGGGCAGAACCTATGGTATCTCTTGGAGGAGTATACGCTCCGAGTCCCAACAGACCGGGAATAAAGATCCCGGCAGCATTGGATAATGCGCTTCAGAATCATCCCGAAGTGAAGACAATCGCCCTGCATCTTGATAATGATTATGCCGGCAGGAGTGCCGCAAGATCCATCGCAGAGCAGCTCTTGGGCAGATATGGAATCAGAAATGAACCTCCCACGGCAGGGAAGGATTGCAATGATTTTCTGATGCACATCTTGCAGCGAAACAGATCAAGGCAAATGGGCGTGGCCGGATACGAGCATCCCAGATGAATAAAGAAGTAATGCCATATTTTTTTCTCCACTATGACAGCAGCCATGAAGGACTCGCTATATCCTTCATGGCTGAAAAGTCATAGGTATTTGTATGGAGTATTATGAAGAAAAGTTGTTGTCTCTGTTGACACCGTTATGGTACATGGAGCCCCTTAAACGAGCTTTAAATATAAAAGCGCACACGCCTTCGATGCACTAGAAGTAGTTGCCTGTGATGGTGATGCATGGCATTTTGAATGGGATGATTATTTAGGATATATCTATGGAACAGATTTGGAGAAAATTGCAAAGCTTTTCGAAGATGAGTAGTCTAATGATGCTGCAGAGTGAATTCGTAAGACGATGTGCAATAAGATGAAATGAAACATAAGCGTGAGACCAGCCTCAAGAATAAATAGCTTGAGGCTGTTTCATTACATGCTGTAATGAATTCGTTTATGGAACGTGTGGCTGATACCTATAGAAAATGCAAATATCGTATTTTTTATACGGATTTTGAATTTACTATTGACATTACAATTCGGCTGCTGTATTTTATATCTATCACATGGAGGTGCATTATGGCAGAGAACAATAAGAAAATGACACTTCGGGATGCAGAAAAAAGCATAATTAAGGCAAGTAAGGGAATAATTACAGAAGATCCCGAAGCAGAATCGTTTATCGATTCAGCTTTTGAAAAATATCACTGGGCTCCAGACTCTTTGTCTCCCGGTGCCTGGGAGAGCATTGATCCTGAAGATGATTCGGTTATAAGAATCAGCAAAATCAGAATAGAGAATTTCAAGGGCGTCAAGTTTGGTGAAATAGACTTAAAGCACGGAAAGAAATCATTTACTCCGGCTTCAAAGTCCGACATTCTTGGGATATACGGCCAAAATGGTTCCGGAAAGACTGCTGTAGTAGAAGCTATCAAGCTAATGAAAACCCTCGTTTCTGGCAATTCTTTTACTACTCTTTACGGGATTGCGCAAAATGACTATATAAAGTTCTCTCAGTATGCAGAATGGATCAATAAAGACGCTGACTATGCGCATTTTGCTTTCCAGTTCGACTATATTGAGAATGACGAAACTCTAAGAACTATCGAGTATTCATTTTCTATAGGCCGCGTACAGGAAAAAACCAGCTATCTCAACAGAGAGAAGGCGTATGGCGAGATGGCTCAGGCTATGTATTCAGATTACTTGTTTAAGCATACAGAAACTGTTGGCATCATATTTGATGAAGTACTGAGTATGGGCGGTCAGTTTGAAGGCAGGAAGACAAAAATGCAGCCAATAATTGATGCAAGCAGCATGGATTGCCTTTTCACTCCTGCCTCAAAAATGAAATTCATTGTTGGCGAATTGACTGGGGATGAAAAAGATGCTCTTACAGGATTAAAACTAGTTCAGAACATAAGTGGTTTTTCTTTCATTTTTTCAATCCTTCTTTCCACATTGCCTAATGATTATGCCAGGACAATGAGGCGAGTATACACTTTTGCAAAAAATGAGTTGTCTATTGTTGGAAATGACGGACTGAATATGTTTGAAAGCGGTACAACATTCAGTGATGAAGTATTCCCGATTTATTCACCTGGCAGAAAATACTCATTGTCATATATGGATTCGACAATAATGGATTCGTGGGAAGTTGATCATTTGGAAAAGTTCATTGAATCGATCAACCCTGTTCTTGATAGTGTTATTCCTGGCGTCAATCTTGTAGTTGAAACTGAAAATCCGCTTCCTAATCAGGAGGATGATTATATCATCGAGCAAATGTCTGATGAAGAAGGTGCGTTTTCAGAAGATCGATTTGTTGATCTATTCGTTGAAAAGAACGGGAATAAAGTGCCGTATAGAAGCGAATCGATAGGAACGAGAAGACTGATCTCGGAGATCAGCATGTTTGTTGACGCATATAATAATCCGAAGAAAGCATTAATTATTGATGAGTTTGATTCTGGAATTTTCGAGTTTCTCCTGGGCGAACTTCTACAGATCTTTGAGGAGTCGGGTAAGGGACAGTTTATATTTACTTCTCACAACCTGAGACCATTAGAGGTACTGGATAAGAAGTGTATTTGCTTTACAACGACTAATCCGGAGAATCGGTATTATCGATTAAAGAACATTGGCCAAACGAACAACCTGAGATCCACTTATTTCAGAGAAATCATACTCGGAGATCAGGATGAAGAGCTTTACAACAGCACAAAGAAACATAAACTGATGGCGGCTATGAAGAGAGCTGGAAAGTAGGTGCAGTATGGGAAAGAGGCCAAAGAAAAAAATCGTCCTAGTCTTAGTAGAAGGACAGTCGGACATTAATGCGCTTTCATATGCAATACCACAACTCTATGATGAAATAGACGAAGAGTACGAGGTTTTCTTCCCTGTGCTTCACGACGAGAGACAAACATGTGGTGACATAACATCAAAATATGGTGTCAGGCCTGAAAATATTGAACGCTTGATTTCCAAACTGTTTATTGATGATTTCCTTAAGGACTACGGTTTATACCCGAAAGATATTACGGAAATCATACAGATAATAGATATAGATGGCGTATATATTGATGATGACTGTGTATTAGAGAGCAAGGGCGGGTACAACGGTAAGAGCACATATTATGCAGCGGACAAGATTGAAACTGCAGATGTAGCATCAATCGTTGAGCGTAATAAGCGTAAAAGAGAAAACCTGGACCATTTATCCAGCCTGGACAGAATCAAAGTCGGCTCTAAAACCATTGATTATTATGCGTACTACTTTTCCTGTAACATGGACCATATGCTGCATGGAGACGCAAATATTGAGTCGTTCAATAAATGCAGAAAAGCAGACGAGTTTACAGACATTTGCATTGCTGATGATACTTTCTTTTCTAATTTTTTCTGCATGGACGATGGATCTGCAACGGGGATGACATATGAGGAGTCATGGCAGTTCATAAAAGAGAGCAACCATTCGCTTGAAAGGCATTCAAATCTAAATCTGTTAATAGAACGGTTGAAAGAAGAATAGAGTCAGCTAACGCCTATGTTGATGGGTGCTTTTGATAAGTATGGAGTGAAAGCGTGAGCCGTGAATTTCGTTCGGAGGAAAGTATGAGTTTCAGAGATTTCAATGATGATGGACCTGGTACATTCGCATGGGACTATGTGCTCGGTCACAATACATCGGGGCTCTTCCCGGACGAAACTCACTACTTTATCGATGGTGATGTCCTTGAAGAAGTGATCTTCACTTATGCCGGTGGAGAATCGTGGAATACCATGATCGGCGATTGTTGGAACATAACAATCATAGAAGAAATGCCGGATGGCGGTTATGTGTTTGAACAAGATGGAAAGAAGTACAGAGCTAGTGTAAATAGACATTTTCGCACGAAAGGAGGTCCAACCGTATTTGATATATCAGAACTGTGATCCTGTTGTAAGCAATCGTAGTAATGAAGAATAAGAGGTGCGGTTATGTTTATTTCACTATTGGTAAGTGTATTCTTTTATGTTTTAATCTCGCTCTTGGAATGTGTAGGCAGCTTGGCTCAGAAGAAACAGGTATGTGTGACTAATCTCCAAAACAGAGATGTTGATACTATGACCGGCGTCGAGTTTGAAAGATACTGCATAAATCTGCTCGTTAAGACGGGGAGGTTCAATCGTGCTCAGATGACCGATGTGACAAACGACTACGGCGCAGATATCGTTGCTGTCGATAATGAGGGCATTCGGTGGGTGTTCCAGTGCAAAAGATACAGCAGCAATCTCAACAACAGACCGATACAGGAAGTTATAGCATCTATGGCGCATTACAAGGCAACAAAGGCAGCCGTTATTACAAACTCATGGTTCACGGATAATGCTAAGGTACTTGGCCGAGAGAATGGTGTATGGCTCATAGATAGGGCAGGATTTAAAGAACTTGAGAAGCAGGCGAAGCTTGAAAAGCGTCCTGCATAAGTTTCTGCTAAGCCTTGTGCGGAGAGCAGTATAGCTTACACATCTCCGGAGGAGAGAAGGATATGGCTATATAGATACTGATAAAGTCAGACGCATCGGTTATGGTTCTTCTGGATTCAGAATAAGATGTGTTACATATAGGCGCAGCCAATATCGGTTGCGTCTTTTTTGTATGTTCACATACCGAAAGAAGGGAGGACTAAGCGCATGACACAGGAAGAAAATGACAGGCAAAACACGATCCGGGTGGTCGTCTGCAGGCCGGATGAGTATGCCGAGGTGACCGAGATCGAGGATAATCTCAGGTCGATGCAGGCTGTTGTCGGAGGGCTGATCCAGGAATTTTTCCCGTTCCATTCTGACGCTGATCCGAGATATGACGATCTGGCACTGATCGTAAATGACGAAGGAAAGCTGATGAGGTTGCCGCCGAGCAGGGCAGTATTTGATGAAGACGGACGCGTGCAGGACATCATTGCAGGTCCGTTTTTTATATGCTACGCGCCTGTTGAAAGTGAGACTTTTCTGTCACTGCCTAACGATCTTGCAGAGGAAATGAGGCGCAAATTTGATAAACCTGAGATGTTCTACCGCACAGATGATGGCATCCAGGTTGTCAGATATATGCCGGATAAAGATGCCAGGGAACAGGAACGATAAGGGTGGCGGAACCGGGCAAAAGAAACACAGGAGGGGGAAAAGGCGCGCTGCGTCATTTTAGCAAGCACTGCCAAAGCGTCCACAAACGCCCTGGCAACCTTGGTGGGCAAGCCCCCAAACCCCCGCATGACCGAAGAAATGATGCTGTGTCCACAATGTGGATCACGGCGGAAAGGAGAAGCAGGATGAGATGAAAATGAGCAGAGAAAAACATTTGAGACTGAGCGATGAGGAATTCAATACGCTGCAGGAAAGAGCATCGGCTGCATGCCTGTCCGACTCTGCATATATCAGGCGGCTGATCATGAACCAGGCTCCTGTTGTGGTAGACGAAAGATTCTTCGCAGCGATGGAGATCATCCGAGAGTTCGCTGACAAGATCGACGAGGTCGCAATGAAGACAGACAACTCCGTTGACATGATCGCTGTCATGAATGAGGCGAGAAAGTGGAGAGCTTTTCAGAACGCTATCGAGAAAGCGTTCCTCAGACCAAAAAGGAGTGATGACTGATGGCTGTTACTAAGATATGGAATATTCGAGGCAAGGCCGGAAGCCCGCTTGAGTATATAGCGAATCCGGAGAAGACTGAGCGCGAATTCACTGAGCCGGAGAAGCAGGCGCTTCAGGACGTGATAGCATATACGACCAATGAGGACAAGACAGAGAAGTTCTACTACACATCCGGCATCAACTGCAGTGTGGAGTTCGCCCGTGATCAGTTCGATACAGTCAAGATGAGATTCGGCAAATATGACGGCAATGTTGCCTACCATGCATATCAGAGTTTCAGAGAAGGTGAGGTCACTCCGGACGAGGCTCATGCTATCGGCGTGCAGCTTGCGAAGGAACTCTGGGGAGACAGATTCCAGATGGTGGTTGCTACACATGTAAACACAAAGTGCGTGCATAACCACATCGTGATCAATTCTGTATCCTTCAGAGACGGAGTAAAGTTCCATGACTGCCGTGACACATACAGGCAACTCAGAGAGACATCAGACCGCATTTGCAAAGAACGCGGACTGTCCATCGTGGAGAACCCGAAAGGCAAAGGAGTCAGCCAGTACGTTTACAAGATGGAGAAGGCTGGTATGCCGACGAGGTACAACGTGGCACGACAGGCGATCGACGAAGCAGTTGCTCTCAGTCTGACTATCGAGGAGTTCAAGTCTGAACTCAGGAAGCGAGGCTATAACTATCGCTTCGATCCCCAGCGCAAGTACTGGACAATCACTCCGCCGGGCTGGAAGAAAGCGATCCGTATCCATCAGCTCGGATCAGACTACACTCGTGAGAGCATTGAGCGGCGAATCTACGAGAACAATCCGTCTGTCAGGCAGGAGAGGCTGAGGCAGAATTATAAAATGCCGAATCACTATAATCTCCGCAGGCGCATTGACCGCATCATGGGACGGAGCGGACTTGAGAAGCTGTATCTTCGCTACTGCTATGAACTGGGATACCTGCCGAAGTATCGGCAGAATCCGACAAAACTTCATATACTGCTGAAAGAGGATCTTCTGAAGTGCGACCAGTACTCCGAGCAGGCAAAGCTGCTCGCCAAGTACCATGTGAACACATACGAAGATCTTTCTCTGCTTATGGAGAATATAGAGGCGAAGATGCAGTCGTTATTGTCTGACAGGAATGACATGCGCAACATGGCCAGGCGTGATCTGCCCGAGAGTGAGAAGACTGAAGCAAGAGAGAAGGCGATGGAGCTGACAACGGAGATCAGGGAACTCAGAAGAGAGCTTAAAGTCTGCGGTCAGGTGCAGGAGCGTTCCTCTCATGTCAAGGAGAATCTTGAGATCATCGACAGAGACCGTCAGCGTGAAAAGGCGAGGTAGTACCTGTATAAAAGTGTGCGTTTTCGGGGCGTATTTCCGCAGATTCGAATGTCCTGACATTGGTTTTTGCAGATGAAATATGTAAGAGGATATACGGGTCATCCTGTCATTATAAGTATCAGAAAACAATGTGCTGACATGGGAAAGGAGGTTTCGGTTGGCTAAGAGAGTATCGAAGGAAGAAAGAGAGACGATTATCCGTTTCGACGAAACAGACGGGCCTGTAGTCATCTACACTTTTAATTCCGATCTGAAGAAGAGGCTGAAGTCTTTTGCAAAGAAGCATCCTGAACTCTGCTCCATGAGCAGGGAGGACAAGGATTTCGGAAGCATGACATATGAGATCGAGAAACCCAGACTCTCGATTAGACTGACAGCACCTTACAGCGAAGAGCGGCGAAACAGTGTCGGTGAGATAGGCAAGAGGAACAGGAAGAAAACGAAAGGCAAGTAAAGATGAATTCAGAAGGGAGATGATTGAATGAATCCGGGAGGAGATGCAGCTGAACAGGTCGTGAGACTGTCACTTGAAGGAGTGGAGGTCGCGGCTAAGATATCAGGCAACGGCGCTAAGAACATAGCGCTTCTTTTGTATGCGACTCTCAAGCAGGAACAGAAGACGAAAGGAAAGGCGAGACTGACGAGCATGCTGAAGTCCGGCAAGGAACTCAAGGTCTATACGATCACCAACAAGGATCTGGCGAAGTTCTCTCAGGAGGCGAAGCGCTACGGCGTTCTCTACTGCGTGCTGAAGGATCGGAAGAATAATGATCCGAATGCTGCGGTGGATGTCATCGCAAGGGCGGAGGATGCGAGCAAGATCCAGAGAATCACTGAACGCTTCAGACTGGCGACTGTCGATCGTGCTGATGTGTCACTGACTGTTCAAAAGGACAAGGAAAGGATATTCCCGAAGGATAAGTCGGTGAAGAAGGCACTGAGAGAAAGTCAGGCCGCGGATCAGAGCATGCCGACCATAGATGAGAGCATGCAGCCAGATCCTGAGAGAGGTCTTCCGCCTGCGTATGATGAGGAGCCGAGAGAGGGGCGGCGCATCATGGGCGGACCGAAACAGGAAGAGCCTCAGGTAAACCCCTCTTTGGCAAAGACAGGCCGAGACCATCTGTCCGAGCCAAACTCAATGCAAGCAGGCCAATCAAATGGCTTCCCTGGGAAAACTGAAAGACCGTCAGTCAGAGAGAAACTGAATGTTTACAAGGCAGAGATAGCCAGAGAGAAAGCTGAAAAGGCGAAAGAGCTTGCAAAGGATGTGGTCTCGAAAGGTTTGGATGCAGCAAAGGATGCTGCGAAGGCGGTGCCGGTAAAGGTACCGGGAAGGGAAAGGTAATCTATGACAGACAGAAATGATGTAAACAGAACCATGAGTGCGGACGAGTACTCTGAACTCAAGAAACAGGAGAAGGCGGCAGTGTTCGAACTTCTTTCCGAAGCTACTCAGAAGCTGATCTCGCCGGAAGGACTCAGAGCCTATGCCGACAAGCAGGCACAGCTCTTCAAGCATTCTGTATCCAATGTGCTTCTCATTATGGAGCAGGCTCCTGAAGCAACATGGGTCAGAAGCTATGATGACTGGAAGGCAGACGGTGTAACAGTGCTTAAGGGCGAGAAGGGTCTCATGACACTTGGCTCGTACAGATTCCAGAAAGAGGACGGAACTATGGGCATGGGATCGAAGGTCGTGAAGATGTTCGATGTGAAGCAGACTGCGATCAGGGACTTCGACATCGGTAGCCCGAGCTACAGCAAAGTGCCTGAGGCGATCATGAACGTTTATCCTGCAGCAGTGGAGGTAGCTGAGCTTCCTGACGGCGAACTTGCACACTATGATCCGGATGACAGACTCATCAGAGTGAAAGAAGGTCTTGACCTTGCGACAAAGGTATTCGTCATCGCAAGAGAGCAGGCAACTTATCATCTTGCAGATTTCCACGAGGTCTGGCACGAAGACGTGAGGGATGAGGCAAACATGGCTGCATATATCCTCACTAAGCACTACGGCTTCGATACACCGGATATCGATTTCAGCAAAAGTACAGAGAAGTATCCGGGCAAGGAAGAGAAGGAAGTCAGGTCTCAGCTCGGCGGTATCAAGTTCGCATGCGACAGGGTAGATGAGAAGGTGCGCGAGGCACTTGAACTTGACCGCAGCAGCAGGAACAGGGATGACAGAGATGCGAGGTGACGCGTATGCGGAAGACACGGAAACTAGAGATAGACGAGTATGAGCAGGGGATACTGATCAATGCTCTCAATCTCCTGAGGAGTCAGCAGATCAGAGAGAAGCGCCCCACAGACCCGATCGATGATCTCATCATGAAGATAATCGAGCATGGTCCGAGGAATCTGATGGTTGCTGAGAAGGGAGCGTCATACGGGTACTCAAGGTAACCGCAGGGATGATCTTCTGATCGCAGCAGCCGGTATAGTGCCGGTCGTGTGGATAGCTCTTAAGATCGCGCCATACTGGGAGGGCGGTGTTTTCGAACTCATCTCTCAGATGGAAGATATATTTGCAGAGCCCTGGCATGTGCAGTGGACATCGAGCAGCCTGAAGGCTGTTTTTTGCTGCCTCTTTGCATATGCTATGGGCATATGCATATGGCTGTCCTCACGCCGGAACTACCGGCGGGGCGAGGAACACGGCTCGGCAAAGTGGGGCGATGCCGGAGTCGTGAACAGGAAGTACAGACAGCGTCCTGACAACATGAACAAGATATTGACACAGAACGTGCGGATAGGCTTTAATGCACATAAGCACCGAAGAAATCTGAATGTACTGGTCATCGGCGGTAGTGGCGCAGGTAAGACTCGCTTCTTCGTGAAACCCAATGTCATGCAGGCAAACTGCAGCATGGTAATTTTGGATCCGAAAGGTGAGATAATTCGGGACACCGGCTGGCTGCTACAGAAGAAAGGTTACAAGGTCAGAGTCCTCGACCTGATAGACATGCCGAGGAGCCACTGCTACAATCCTTTCGTCTATCTTAGAGATGACAATGACGTTCAGAGACTGGTGACGAACCTGTTCAAGGCGACCACACCAAAAGGCGCACAGTCCCAGGATCCTTTCTGGGATACCGCTGCTCAGATGCTCTTGCTGGCGCTCATATTCTATCTGAAGTATGAGGCTCCGGAAGAAGAGCAGAACTTCGCTATGGTCATGGAGATGCTGAGAGCAGGGGATGTTGACGAAGAGGACAGCAAGTCACCGAGTGCGCTTGACACGCTGTTCTATGATCTGAGGAAGACTGATCCTGATCATATAGCGCTGAAGTACTATGATGCGTATCACTCAGGCTCTGGCAAGACGCTGAAGTCGATACAGATCACACTGGCGGCAAGGCTTGAAAAGTTCAATCTGGAGAGTGTTGCCGGACTTACCATAACGGATGAGCTGGATCTGTGGAAGCTCGGGGAGGAGAAGACAGCGCTCTTCGCCATCATCCCGGACAATGACACGAGCTTCAATTTCCTGATTTCAATATTGTACACTCAGCTGTTTCAGCAGCTGTTCGAAACAGCTGACAAGAAGTACGGCGGAAGCCTGCCTGTGCATGTGCAGTTTCTCATGGACGAGTTCGCCAACATCTCATTGCCCGACGATTTTGATAAGATCCTTTCGGTAATGAGATCGAGAGGCGTATCCGTCAGTATAATCCTGCAGAACCTGGCACAGCTTAAGGCGTTATTCGAGAAGCAGTGGGAAAGCATCGTGGGTAATACGGACGAGTTCGTATACCTTGGCGGAAACGAGCAAGCAACACATAAATATGTCAGTGAACTGCTCGGGAAGGAGACAATAGATACCAACACATACGGAAAGAGTACAGGCCGGAACGGGAACTACTCAACGAATTATCAGAATACAGGAAGAGAGCTTATGACTCCTGATGAAGTGCGGATGCTGGACAACAGATACGCACTTCTTTTTATTCGCGGAGAAAGACCGGTGATGGACTTCAAGTACGACATCCTCAAGCACCCTGATGTGCGTATGACGACTGACGGAGATATGGAGCCGTATATCCACGGAGTGCCGTGGGATGCCGGTTCATCCATAGAACTCGTTTATGACCCTGACCTGATAAAGGAAGCTGTCGAAAATGCAAGGACTATAGAACTGCCGGAGATAGACTATGAACTGCTGTCCGAGGCAGATGTTGAGAAGATGATAGCCGAAGAGGCTAAGAAGAATGGAGGAAACAGACTATGACAAAGAAAGAAAACAAGATGATCGATCTCAAGGGTGCGAACAGCACGATAAAGCTGGGATTCATGATTTACTCGGTAATGGTAGTGGCGTTCATTCTGTGCGCATGCGTAGCATATGCTGCAGGTGATCCGATTGGCACAGTAAACAAACTGTCCGAGTTCATATTCAGCCTGATCAGAGCGATCGGACTCATACTGCTCGGCCTTGGCATCATGCAGGTCGGACTCTCGCTTAAGTCCCACGATCCGAGCCAACGCGCCAATGGGTTCCTGACTGTGGCAGGAGGGATCATAATAACATTCACACGTGAGATTCTGACGATGATAACGGGATAGAACCCAATGGTTTTAAGGCGGCAGAAATGCTGCCGATACATGACACAGGCCTGTGTGCGATATATACTATTACGAAAGGACGGTGATAAAATGACAAGACAAAAGACGTTAATTGCAGTGCTTCTGAGCCTTGTGCTCGTGCTTGCGCTGTCGGCATGCAGTTCGAAGGCTGAGCCAGAGTCGGAGGCAGAACCTCAGACAGAGACCGGGCAGGAGACCCCGGAGGATTCAGGTGACTATGATATTGCATCAAATCTGCAGCTTGCGGGCGGCGGTGATGAGAAGGCGATAGATACTGATCATTTCACGATCACACTTACTCACGGCAGCAGCTGGGATTATACGGTAGACAGCAAAACATCTGTCACGATCTACAATGTTGCAGCAAAAGAAGCTAACTATGGTGGAAGACTCGTATCGATCAAGGCATACGATCCAGCGGATAAGGATTATGAGATGTTTCCGAGTTACAGCGTCATAGGAGAGAAGGACGGGAAAGTGTATGTTGCCGAATATCCGTCAGATGTGCAGTTCGACCCATCTGATGAACAGGCAGCTGCTGACTATCAGGCGGTATACGAGGAAGTAAACAAGATTCGCGAGGGAGCGGCAGACAGCCCGGTTGTGTTGAAATAATCGAATTCTACCAATGGTTGAGAACCGGATTTCTGTCGATATCAACCGTTGGTATGTGTACTCATTCACACTGCTCGTCTATATTGGCTTTTGAAAGGAGGTGCTCCTCATGGATCAGGTCAAAATAGGAAAGTTCATAGCAGAGAGGCGTAAAGAACAAGGTCTTACGCAGGCATATCTCGCAGAGAAACTGAACATCACTGACAGAGCAGTCTCCAAATGGGAGACGGGCAAGAGCCTGCCGGACTCTTCAATAATGCTGGAGCTGTGTGAATTGCTGAAGATCAATGTCAACGAGCTCCTGAGCGGGGAGCTACTTGATATGGACGAATATAAGAAGATGGCAGAAGAGAATCTGCTTAAGATGAGGATGCAGGAGGAAGAGGCGAACCGCAAACTGTTATCACTCGAATGGGTCATTGGAGTCGGAAGCAGTCTGATATTTTTCCTTACCATATTTGCGGGAAGCTATGCAGTAATGGACAAAGGCTGGCGTATAGCACTGATCAGCTGCGGCACGATCATATTTCTGATTGGCGCATTCTATGCGCTTAGGATTGAACAGACTGCCGGATACTATGAATGCCCTGAATGTGGAGAACGCTATGTTCCATCGATGATGGCTGTGTTCATAGCTCCTCACTTCGGACGGACACGCAAGATGAGATGTCCGAACTGCGGTAAACGTGCTTATCAGAAGAAAGTGCTTACTAAAGACTGAAAAACAAGTCTAATACAATAATCACAAACGTGCCGATGATAGTTGTAATTACTGTCATCGGTATTTTTGTACGGAGAAACGGAGGTTATATGAATAACAACAAAGTGAAGAATGTAGACGGCATGGTAGGCGAAGGTGTCGAGTTCGAGCGTATACGGCGAATCACGGGATACCTCGTGGGAGATACCAAAAAATTCAATAACGGGAAGAGGGCGGAATTATCGGATCGTGTAAAACACAGCGTGACCATGACTCGTCCGAGCGCTAACAAAAAACGAGAGGATGACTATGAGAGGTAGAAGGAAGCGGGCGATCATCAGGAAGACTGTAAATACAGTGATTCTATTATGTCTGCTGGGCATTGCTGTAATTGCAGGCGTGAAATTGTATCACATGTATGTCGAATACAGCAGTAACCGGAATGCATATAAGGAAATTGCCGGCAGGGTGAATGATACGAACGACGATGCGCTCAATGTGGATTTCGATGAGCTCAGGAAGATCAATCCGGATGTCGTCGGCTGGATCAGATACAAGGGAACGCCTATAGATTATCCGATTGTGCAGGGCAAAGATAACAGCAGATATCTGTATGCCCGGTTCGACGGCGGTTACAGCGATTTCGGCACGCTCTTTGCTGACTCAGTCACAGAGGAGCCCTTCAGGCAGTTCAATACTATCGTTTACGGGCATCACATGAAGGACGGCTCGATGTTCGGAAGTCTGAAGAAGCTCAGAGATCCGGATTTCCGCAGGAAGCATCCGAAGATGGAGCTTGCAACTCCTGATGGAAATTATGATCTTGAGATATACGCATTCCTGAATCAGCCGTCAGACTGCATGGTGTTTACCAATAATGTGACTGATGATGAAGATAAGGATGCATATATCGGGTGGATCAGCCGGAAAGCGGTATACACGACAGATGCAGATATCACAAAAGAGGACCAGCTGGTTGTGCTCAGCACATGCGCCTACGAATACAACGGTGCAAGATATATAGTCGTCTGCAGGATGATCCCGAAGTAACTCAATGGCAGCTTAGTGCTGCCGCTACATGATGCTATGCGCCTGGGCGGCATCATTTTCATATATACAGAATCTGAACGAAGGGAGGTTATAACCAGATATGTTCAGCAAACGAAAACAGAAGGGAGGGACTGAGCAATGTCCGACAACTGGGTAGTGCAGAATCTAGAAAACGCACTGAATACTTGGAATACGAAGATGGCAGAGGTGTGGTCGCTCCTGACCATGTCACCGCAGAGTTTCAAGGGCGGCGGGATCTGGAATGTCATCCAGCAGATAAACGGAGCAGTAAAGGGAATTGGCCTGGCGCTGCTCGTTTTGTTTTTTCTGGTGGGTGTGGTCAAGACCTGCGGCAGCCTGACTGACGTGAAGAGACCGGAGCACGCGCTGAAGCTGTTCATCAGATTCGCGATCGCCAAGGGTGTTGTGACATACGGCCTTGATCTGATGATGGCGCTCTTCGACATAGCTCAGGGAGCGATGAGAACGATCATGAATGCATCGGGAGTTGGTTCGGCGACGAAGACGACCTTGCCGAGCGAGATGGTTACGGCAATCGAAGACTGCGGATTCTTCGAAAGTATACCGCTTTGGGCGGTAACGCTTATCGGGAGCCTGTTCATTACCGTGATGTCATTCATCATCATACTCACGGTCTATGGCAGATTTTTCCGTCTGTATATGTACACGGCGATAGCGCCTATACCGCTTTCGACATTTGCAGGACAGCCGACACAGAGCATAGGAGTCAGCTTTCTGAAAAGCTATGCGGGAGTATGTCTTGAAGGCGCGATCATAGTGCTTGCCTGCGTCATATTCAGCAAGTTCGCAGCCAGTCCGCCTGTAGTGGATAAGGATGCTGCGGCAGTGACCATGGTCTGGAAGTATATCGGCGAGCTGGCGTTCAATATGCTCGTTCTGGTCGGAATGGTCAAGATGAGCGATCACTTAGTCAAAGAGATGATGAGCCTGTAAGCTGCAGAAAGGAGGCAGTAAGTGGAAGGTATTACTAAAGAGAGAGCCGTGATCCCGGCTGACCCAATGGATACAGCAAGGGCAAAGAGGATCGATCAGTACCGTATTAAACTGGAAGAAATGAAATGGAGGAATGCAAAAGATGCTGAGTGTAAAAGAATTCATTAGTGAGATGAAGGCGGAGATCAGAGATTACCTGCCGGAAGATGTGCATAAGGATGTGATCATCGATGATGTGGAAGTGGTCAAAATGAACGACCAGAAGCTGCACGGTCTCACCTTCAGAATGCCGGGAAACGATGCAGCACCGACACTGTATGTGAATGAGATGTATGAAGCATATAAGGACGGAGCGGATATCGGATACCTGGCAAGCGAGATGGCGAATATGTACTCGCAGTCCAGAAATGCTGTGAAGCCGCCGGAGATAGACCTTAGCTACGATAAGGTCAAGGACAACCTGACCGTCAGACTCCTGGAAAAGAAGCGTAACCGCGAGTTTCTCATGAGTACACCGCATGTGAGCGTAGGGCACGGGCTTGCTGTTATAGCAGACATCAACATGGGCGAGGACAGAGGCGGCGACTGGAGGATCGCGATCAACAACAATGTTCTTGAGTCGCTCGGAGTGGACAAGGAAACCCTCTTCGCGCAGGCGATGAAAAACTCCGCGATCGTTGAGCCTGCGACTCTGGTGGACATGAGCAGTGCGCTTTTCAGTCCGGAGAGGGTCAACCTGCTCGACAGGGATGAGCCGATAGCACCTGAGGACATCGGAGGCATGTATGTGCTTACCAATGCAAGCGGGTCACTCGGAGCGGCAGCGCTTTTCTACCCGGATGTGAAGGAGAAGGCAGCTGAGCTTCTTGGCTCGGATTACTATATTCTCCCATCGAGCGTGCATGAGGTCATCCTTGTACCTGATGCACCCGGCATCACGGAAAAGGAGCTTTGCGATATGGTGAAGCAGGCCAACAGGACTGTGGTGGACGAGAAGGATATCCTCTCGGATAATGTCTATCACTACAGCAGGGGCGACCGCGGACTGGAGAAGGTTAATCCTGATCGTGACCGCGGCGACATGGTAGCCGAAGGGAGGTAGACCCTATGGAGGTTCGCATCAACAGAGAAATAAGAGACTACACAGAGTCAATGTTCTTCGGACTGTCGCTGAGGCAGTTCTTTTTTTCTGCTCTTGCATGCGGCGTGGCAGTTGGTATCTACCTTGGTCTCAATCCCATCCTTGGGACTGAGACCACCAGCTGGCTCTGCATAGTGGCGGCATTCCCGTTTGCGGTAATGGGGTTTCTGAAGTACAACGGCATGACTGCAGAGAAGTTCGTCATGGCATGGATCAAATCGACATTCATGATCCCAAAGGTGCTGCTGTTCGGCAATACCAACTATTACTATGCAATGCTCGCAGATGAGAGCGAAGAACACGGAAAGAAGAAACCGTTCCACAGGCGAGGATCAAGGCATAAGAGATACACGACCCGCAGACAGGGTGTGAAAACCAATAAGCAGAAGAAACGAAGGAAAGGAGCTGATGGCAATTGATCAAGACACTTAGAAACGTCCTGAAACAGGACAAGGAGAAGTTCGCTGTTCCTAAGAAGGTGCAGGACATCATTCCCGTCAGAACCATCTGGGCTGACGGGATATTTCTTACAGGCAAGAACAAATTCAGCAAGATGTACCGCTTCACGGATATTAACTATGCGGTCGCATCCAGGGATGACAAGGCGGGGATGTTCCTCGGTTATTCGGAGCTTCTGAACTCACTCGACTCGGGCTGTACAGCCAAGATCACAATCAATAACCGCAGACTCAACATGCTCGACTTTGAGGACAGGATACTGCTGAAGATGATGGGTGATAAACTTGATGTCTACCGTCAGGAGTACAACGATATGCTGACTGACAAGGCAACCGGCAGCAATGCGATCATCCAGGACAAGTATATTACCATTTCGGTAAACCGGAAGAGCATCGAGGATGCCCGGCTGTATTTTGCCAGGATAGGAGCGGATCTGACAGCACATTTCTCAAGGCTCGGTTCAAAGTGCATAGAGATGTCAGCCAATGACAGACTGCGCATCATCCATGACTTCATGAGAACGGGTGAGGAGACCTCGTACCACTTCGACCTGAAGGATCGCATGAGAAAAGGTCATGACTTCCGTGACTATATCTGCCCGGATGTCTATGAGAACAATGCCGACTATTTCAAAATCGGAGATCGCTTTGGCCGCGTGCTGCTACTGAGGGACTATGCATCGTATATATCCGATGACATGGTAGCGGAGATCACAGACCTCAGCAGGAACCTGATGCTGTCGATAGATATAGTACCGATCCCGACTGACGAAGCAGTGAAGGAGGTAGAGCAGAGACTGCTCGGGGTAGAGACCAACATAACGAATTGGCAGCGCAAACAGAATATGAATAATAACTTCTCGGCTGTCGTTCCTTATGACATGGAGCAGCAGAGAAAGGAGACCAAGGAGTTCCTTGACGATCTGACCACCAGAGATCAGAGAATGATGTTCGCGGTGCTGACGCTGGTGCATACGGCTGACAGTAAGAAACAGCTCGACAATGACACTGAGGAGATCCTCACTATAGTCAGAAAGAGGCTTTGTCAAATGTCTGTGCTGAAGTACCAGCAGCTGGATGGACTCAAGACGGCTCTGCCGTTCGGGGTGCGCAGGATAGATGCGTTTCGGACACTGACCACAGAGTCACTCGCGGTCTTCATGCCGTTCAGAGTGCAGGAGGTCTATGACAGCCACGGCATCTATTATGGCAACAATGTCATATCCAAGAATATGATCATTGCTGACCGCAGGAGACTGATGAACGGAAACTCATTCATTCTAGGTGTACCGGGTGGAGGCAAGTCATTCACGGCGAAAAACGAGATAGTGAATCTGATGCTCTCGGGCGATGCGGATATAATCATCATCGACCCAGAGTCTGAGTATGGACCGCTTGTCAAGGCACTCGGTGGCAGCGTGATCAACATTTCCGCCAACTCACCAAATCATATAAATGCAATGGACATGTCCAGAGATTACGGCGAGACAGATCCTATCATAGAAAAGTCGCAGTTCCTGCAGTCACTCTGTGAGCAGATAGTGGCGGGACACAAGTTCCAGAAAGGCCAGCAGTCCATCATCGACCGCTGCACTGAGAATGTGTACCGCTACTATAAACAGGGAAACTATCAGGGGACTCCGCCTACGCTTGCAGACTTCAGAGAGGAGCTCCTCAGGCAGCCTGAGCCGGAAGCACATTCGCTTGCCCTTGAGCTTGAACTCTTCACAAGAGGATCTCTCAATACCTTCGCAAAGCAGACCAATGTGGATACGAGCAATCGTCTGATCTGCTATGACATCCTTGAACTTGGTGAGCAGCTTAGAGCCATAGGTATGCTCGTCATACTTGACTCAATTCTCAACAGGATCACGCAGAACAGGCAGGCCGGTAAGCGCACATATATCTTTATTGATGAGATTTATTTGCTGTTTATGCACGAATACTCGGCGCAGTTCCTGTACAAGCTGTGGAAGAGAGTGCGTAAGTACGGAGCCTTCTGTACCGGCATCACGCAGAACGTGGCTGATCTGCTGCAGTCGTACACAGCGAGAACCATGCTCTCGAATTCAGAGTTCATCGTGATGCTCAATCAGGCGGCGACAGACCGTATAGAGCTTGCAAAGCTCTTGAATATCTCGAATGAGCAGCTCTCGTATATAACGAATGTGGATGCGGGTCACGGACTCCTGAAGGTGGGATCCAATCTGGTACCGTTTGAAAACAAGTTCCCGAAGGATACGCAGCTGTACGCTTTGATGACGAGCAAATTCGGTGAAGGCTATTTTGCCGGCAATGTCGGCGGTGCAAATACTTCGTCAGATAAATCATACGATTCTTCTGACGAGCAGGAGATACTCAGGAAGATACGCGAGGTGGCTGCGAGCAACGCTGATTTCGATGAGATGGTCAGGCAGTATCTGAATCAGACGTAATCCTGAAGAAATTGTAATTTCGTGAAAAACCAGCTCTGAAGAAAGTGACTTTTCGGGCAATAAGGAGCGGCGAGTCCGCTCCGCTACATGAAAGCTCCCGGACGGGAGCCTGTTTTATTATGCGCGGAAAGGAGGAACTGAAATTGGCAGACATCAAGACAAGAGATGTTACAAGAGGAACGATCAAGACGCTGGACAGAGCGGCAAGCTCAATGCATCACCTGAAGGAGGAGACGATCCGAAGCAAGGCTTTGGAGATAGGAAACAGACATGATAATGAATCCACTGGCTCATATGCCCAGGATTCAGCAGAGCACTTCGCAGGTGACGGAGCAGCTTTTGCTGCAAGATCCGGTGTAGAGATGATGCTTCAGTCAAGGGAGA
>JAFRFA010000143.1:0-6633 GCA_017434585.1 Mogibacterium sp.
GAAGCCGACTATTATTGCCGGGAATCTCCACTCGCCGATATTCATCCCGAAGAGGTAGTACGGTCCGAAGTACCAGCAGAGCAGCTGCAGCATCAGCGGCGTGCCGCGCATTATTGATATGTATGCGCTGATGATGCCGCTCACCACAGCGAACTTTGATTTTCTGAGCAGCGCGACGATCATGCCGAGCGGCAGCGATCCGATAAGGGTGAGGGCGAATATGAGGAATGTTTTCCACATGCCCGCGCTCATCGTGGACAGCATCGTTGAAAAGGTCATCTGATCTCCTTTGGTTCCTGCTTTCTCAATACGCCCGTAAAGCGCGAGCCATGCGGCAGGCGCTTTACGTGCGATCGATATTATTCAAATGGCTAAAACAATACGTACGTTTCTATATTACTTTCCGAGAGTGATGTACTCTTCGATCTCAGGATACTTGGCCGCGATCTTTGCAACGGTCCCGTCAGCGGCGAGAGCATCGAGGGCTTCGTTCACCTTCTCGCACAGCTCTGTGTCATCCTTGCGGAATCCGATAGCGTACTGCTCGCTTCCGAGATCCTCATCGAGGCATACCAGGTTCTCATCGTTGGCCATGGCTTCAGCTGCTCTTGTGGCGTCTACCGCAACAGCGTCGATAGCTCCGGCATTGAGGTCTGTGATAGCGATCGTGTATGTATCATAGACAATCGGCGGTTCTGCGAATGTGTCCGCGAGTTTCTTCTGGCCTTCCTCATCGTTGAGGAGATCGTAAGCCGAAGTAGCTGTCTGCACGCCTACCTTCTTGCCTTTCAGATCAGCGAGAGTCGCTATGCCGCTGTCCTTCTTGACCATGATCTTCTGGGTATTGTCGGAGTATGTCTTGCTCCATGTGTAGTCATCTTCTCTGCCGTTGATGGTGAATCCGGACCAGATGCAGTCGCAGCTTCCCGCGTTGAGCTCGGCGTCCTTGGCGTCCCAGTTGAACGGCACTGCCGTGTACTTCCATCCGTAGTAGTCGCATACTGCCTGGGCCAGCTCTACGTCGAAGCCTCCGTTTTCGCCGTTGTCATCGACGAACGAGTACGGTCTGTAGTCGAGGTCGAAGCCCTGCTTGAATTCATAGCCTTCGCCGTAGTCTGTCTTCTCTGCCTTTTCTTCGCTCTGTCCGCCGCAGGCTGTGGCTGCCAGCATGGTGAATACCATCGTGAACGCGAGCATGAGTACTGTAAGTTTCTTTTTCATTTTTATATGTCCTTTCCTTTTTACCTGAGTGGGCGGCCAGGGGGTCAGACCCCGCGGCCATTCTGCTTCGGTGAGCCTGAGGCTCTGTACCGGCCGCAGGATCTGTCCTTCGGCCGTCTTTCTGTATTCAGTATTCAATGTCGTACATATTTCTGATAATACATTTTGTCTGCCCTTTTTCTTTCTGTTCTTTCTTTTCCGTTCGCTTTTCTGCTTTAGCGTGTTAAAGTGCTAAATTGACAAAGCAATAATAACATTTGCCCCCTCCCCCGTCAACATTTATTTTGTTCTCTTACAAAAACAAAATAACGGGGAGATCATTCTCCCCGTTTCTGAGGTGTGTAGTTTATATGTCGCCGTAAAACGTGCAGCCGCAGTCCTCGCACATAAAGTATCCGGCATCGCCCCTCTCTTCGATCAGTATAACGTTTTCACTGCCGCAATCAGGGCATGGTTTGTCAGCTTTGACTGTGCCGACGACACCTGTACCGCCGCTGACATTCTTCAGCTGCTCTTCCTTGAGAAAGATCTTGTTATCCATGAGTCATTTCCTCCTTATCTCAAGTATGTTCATCATCTGAACTTTACATTATTTATACAAGCGTTCCCGGCTGAAGGAGACAGCTGCGGAACAATCCCCGTCCGTCCCCGTCCGTTCACGATCAGCCGGTATCATTCCTCCGGCAGCTTCGATACATCTATCCACTCAAGAGAACGGGACACTTCGAAAAGCTCATCCGGGGTGAACTCCGCGCAGGAGTTCGATGAGCCGCACGCCGGAAATACCGTTTCGAATCTCTGCATCGACCTGTCGCAGTATATCCTCACATCATCCCTCGTCACTCCGAATGCGCATACTCCGCCTATCTCGTGGTTGGTGTACTGCGGCACCTCCTCAGGCGACAGCATCTTCGCTTTTTCGCCGAAATAGTCCTTATACTTTTTATTGTCGACTCTCGCGTCACCCGCGACCTGCACGAGCACTCCGCTTCCGTCCTTCAGCTTGAAGCTGAGCGTCTTGCATATCCTTGCAGGCTCTGTGCCGACCGCCTTCGCTGCAAGCTCGACCGTCGCGCTCGACACATCGAATTCCCTTATGCGGTCCCCGTAACCGGCCTTTTCCAGATACTCTCTTGCTGTTTCTATAGACATCGTTCTCCGGCCTCTGATCTGCTATGCGGCAACCTTTTCGCCCTTGTTCTTCTTTACTGCAGTGATCACGAGTCCGATCACGAGTCCGATCACAGCCGGCACGACCCAGCCGAGGCCGAGGTCGAAGAACGGGAAGATCTTCTGTCCGAGTGCTGTCATCGCAGGGATGTGCAGAGCGTTCTGGACTCCCTCAGGCATGGTCTTCATGAAGTCGAACACCGCAGGTATGAATGCTCCGAGGCTGACCCAGGCATACACGTATCTGCTCTTGCCAAAGGCTTTCTCGCAGAGAGCCATGATGATGAGCACTGTAGAGAGCGGGTAGAGAAGCATCAGCACAGGGACCGCGTAAGTGATGATGGCAGTCAGGCCGACATTCGATACAGCGAACGAGAAGAGCGTGAATACCATCGCCCATCCTCTGTAGTTGAGCTTGCCCGGCACCAGCTTGATGAACATCTCGGAGCAGCTCGTGACAAGTCCGATCGCAGTCTTGAGACATGCGAAGGTGATAGTGAATGCCAGCACGAAGCTTCCGAATCCTCCGAGATAGTGGCCCGCGATCTGTGTCAGAGCGATTCCGCCGTTGTCCGAGAGTTCGAAGAGTCCTCTCGACTGGGCACCCATGATTATGGTCAGCACGTATATGAGCGCCATCAGAAGCCCTGTGAACACGCCTGACTTCAGAGTCTCTCTCGCTACGTCCTCGTCCCTGTCGATGCCGAGGTCTCTTACAACGTTTATGATGACGATGCCGAACGCGAGTCCCGCGATGGCATCCATCGTTCCGTATCCTTCGATGAATCCGTTGAACAGAGCGCCGCTCTTATATGCTTCGACAGGCTCGACCGACGACATAGGCGCACCCGGTTTGATAAGAGACACGATGACCAGGATGGCAAGGAACGCCAGAAAAAGCGGATTGATGATCCTTCCGATCCATGTGGTGATCTTGCCCGGCCTCAGCGAGAAGTACATCACGAACGCAAAGAATACGAACGAGAAGATGAACTGCCAGAGCCTGAAGTGCGACTCGCCCACGATCGGAGCCACACCTGTCGTGAACGATACCGAAGCGCATCTCGGGATCGCAAAGAAAGGTCCTATCGTGAGATAGAGAGCCGCGGTAAATACTACTCCGTACCAGCCGGATACCTTGCTCGAAAGATGGAGCAGGTCATCGCTGTGAGTATTTCCTATGGCTGCTACGGCAAGGATAGGGATAGTCACTGCCGTGATGCAGAATCCTATTATGGCCGGCCATGAGTTGCTTCCCGCCATCTGTCCGAGGTGGACCGGGAATATGAGATTGCCCGCTCCGAAGAACATCCCGAACAGAGTGCTCGCGACAACGATGGTCTCCCTCATCGTCAGTTTGTTCTTTTTCATTTCAGAGTTCTCCTTCCAGTTTTCATTTTCGCAATATCCTTATGCTTTTCGCAATATCTTTACAGTTCTCTTCTGCCTTCCATGGCTTTCAGCAGAGTCACTTCGTCGGCGTATTCGAGGTCTCCCCCGACAGGGATGCCGTGAGCTATCCTCGTGACTTTGATCCCTGCAGGCTTGAGGAGCCTCGCGACATACATCGCGGTCGCTTCGCCTTCGATGTTCGGATTGGTCGCGATGATGACCTCTTTCACCTCATCCGATCTCTGCAGCCTTTCGATCAGGCTCTTAAGATTGATGTCCGAAGGCCCTATACCCTCGGCCGGGGATATGGCTCCGTGCAGCACGTGGTACGTGCCCCTGAACTCGCGTATCCTCTCCATCGCCATGACATCCTGCGGAGTCTCCACAACGCATATGACGGATCTGTCCCTCGACTCATCCGAACATATGCCGCAGACGTCCCTGTCGGTAAGATTTCCGCAGACACTGCAGTAATGCAGAGTCTGCTTCGCCTCCATGATGGCTGACGCCAGAGCTTCTGCCTCGCGCTCCGAAAGGCTCAGCACATGAAAAGCGAGTCTCTGCGCAGTCTTGCCTCCTATGCCCGGTAGCTTGCCCAGTTCGTTTATGAGTCTGTTGAGAGAACGCGGATACTGTCTCATCCTAGAATCCGAATCCGCCGAGTCCGCCGAAGCCGCCAGTGATCTTGTTCATCTCGGACTCCTCGAGTTCGGCGATCTGTCTCATAGCCTCGTTCACGGCGGCTATGACAAGATCCTGCAGCATCTCGACGTCGTCAGGATCGACCACGTCCTTGTCGATCGTCAGTTTCGTGATCTCTTTCTTTCCGTTTACCGTCACTTCTACGGCGCCGCCGCCGGCAGTCGCTGTCACTTCTTTTTCTTCGAGCTCTGCCTGTGTCTGCTCCATCTCGGCCTGCATGGCCTGCAGCTGCTTCAGCTGTTTCTGCATATCGCCGCCGCCCTGTCTGTTTTTAGGCTTCTTGCCGGCTCTCATTCCTTTTCCCATTTTATCCTCCTGTATGTTTCAGTCAGTCCTCCAGGACCGGTTTTATGCCGAACAGTTCTTCGACATCTTCCATCACTTCGTTCACGCTTATGTCTTCGTCCAGTATCCTGGATGTCTCGTCCTCGGATATTCCGTTGTTGGTCTGAGGCGCCGCGGACTTTCTGATCTCGCCGCCTTTGAGGTCAACATATATATCCGGTCCGAACAGTTCCTTCGCGACACGGTTTATATCCGGCTTCATGTCCTCGGCGAAGCTCAGCTTGCCCGGGCTTACCTTTACGATCAGCTGTCCTGCATCGAAAGCGGACGCCGCGGAATTCCTTCCGATCAGGCCCATAAAGCTCTTGTCCGATGCGGACATCTCCCTCACTATGAGGTCCCACATCTCTCCCGGATCACCTGTCTGCTCTCTCGGCGCCGATGCTATCATGTCCGCAAGGGCCTCGCCGGCCGGTACATCGTCTTCAGGCTCCGGCACGGGAGCGGGCCTTCTCTCAGGACGTGCTGCATTTACAGTCTTTGCCGCAGGTCCGCCGCTGCCGGCCTTTACAGCTGAGATGCCTCCCTGAGGCGCAGCCAGTCTGACCGCCGCCGTCTCGAGGAGTATCCTCGGCCTTTCCGAGTACCTTCCTATGTTGATGTATTCGGAGATGAGTCTGATGGCCTTTTCTATGAATACCGCATCCACTCCCTCGGCCTGGGCTCTCAGTCTGTCTATGTTCTCGGTCGAAGCGCCGATTATCCGCTCGGCCTTTCCGACATATTTGACTATCATGAGGTCCCTCATGTGCCTGAGCCAGTCCTTGAGTATCTGCCGCGTATCCTTGCCCCTCTTTACGATCTCATCTATATATATGAGGGCCTTTCCGGCGTCGTGTGCTATGACCGCTCCGGTCAGAGCAAGGAAGAAGTCCTCTCCCGCGGCTCCGGTGTATTCGAGAACAGCTGCTCTTGTAAGTTCTTTGTCGCCTGCCGCGATGCACTGCTCGAGTATCGAGAGAGCGTCTCTTACAGAGCCGTCCGCTCTTGACGCTATGGTCGCGAGCGCGTCCCTTGTCGCGGATATGCCTCTTTTCGCGCATATCCTGTCCATGCCCTCGATCAGCTCGTCCTCGGTGACTCTCTTGAAGTTCAGCTGCATGCAGCGCGAGCGTATCGTCTGCCTGACCTTCTGAGGGTCCGTTGTCGCCAGGATGAATATTGCGTGTTCAGGCGGTTCCTCGAGGGTCTTCAGGAATGCGTTCTCGGCCGCCGTCGAAAGCATGTGCACCTCGTCGATGATGTACACCTTGTACTTTCCGATCGTCGGCGGGTACTTGACCATCTCGATGATGGCCCTGAGGTCATCGACGCCGTTGTTTGACGCCGCATCGAGTTCGATCACGTCTACGAACCTGCCCTCGCGTATCGCCTCGCAGTTATCGCATCTGCCGCACGGAGGCTCACTGACTCCGCCGGTGCAGTTGACGGCTTTCGCGAGTATCCTCGCCGTGCTCGTCTTTCCCGTGCCGTGCGTGCCCGAAAAAAGATAAGCCTGGCTCACCGTGCCGGTCCTGATCTGGTTCTGAAGGATCTTCACGATGTGCTTCTGGCCTATTATGTCTTCGAATACTTCAGGCCTTTCGGCCCTGTAAAGTGCACGCTGCATGCGGTGTCTCCTGTTCGGGGTAAATATAAAACGGCGGACGATCTGCAGTACGCAGAGGCTTGTCTGCGGCACACAAGACAGATCGCTTAATGCTGCTACCTCTCGGTCCTGACATGGTTCACGGAGCCCTGTTGCGCAGGGCCCCCGCGCACAGCAGGTCGCCCGCCGATATTAACGTTCATATTGTACCACAA
>JAFRFA010000144.1:0-23350 GCA_017434585.1 Mogibacterium sp.
AAAGTTTAGATTTTCCCACAATGCTTATCTTTTGGTCTTTGGTTCGGAATAGTGTAGTGCTGGCGGTCTATCTCTTGTTTTCGGTTGCTTGCTTCCTTACCGTACATGAGCATTCGCGCCGGGGTTATCGTTGCCGTAACCTTCGAGCAGATTGATCGCGCCCCAGATACCGAGACCGGCACCGAGAGCGATAACGAGAGTCTGCAGTACGCCGACTGCGCTCTGGAAAAATGCCATATACGCTCCAGCAGCCGAACGCTTCGGCTGTTGACGCGGCTGAGATAAATGTGCTGGGTTTTCTGTCCAGACAGCCGGAACCGGCTGCTGTCTGACCTCCTTTCCGTGTAGATTTCCCGCCTGGCCGCACCGGAGGGATGATTTTGGGCATAGAAAAAGCCAGCCGCGTTTTGCGACTGGCGTCATGCCGGTATGAAATTGTGCGGATCTCAACAGATCAAATAGTTTTCAATGACTGCTTCGGGCGATCTGTTCTGCCCGCCGCTATGGGTGAGGCAGTCATGCTTCTCCGACCGCAAGAGGTCAGAGGCATATTGTCGTAAAGCGCAAGTGTCAATGAGGGCTAAATTTTGATAAAGCGCATGTTATAATAACCAACAAGCTGCGACAATGCGCATGCTTTTTTGATCTTCAAGGGGTCTCTCCCATCTTCGCGGTGAGATCATGCAGACTTTTATCATGCTCGGCCTGTGAAATGGCGCCTTTTGCGAGGAAAGTATCCAGCATAGCCTTTTGCTTGAGGTAGAGAAAGTGATTCTTTTCTGCAAAGGTCATGGAGGAATATTCCTGGGTTTCTAACTCTATGTTGGGGTGCTCACTCATCTTTTTTATACCTCTCGTCTTGCAGCACTTCGGTGCAGATCTTTACGCACTCATCACAGATATACGAATTGTTTCCGGCAATGATGTGATCGCAAAGATTCTGCGGTTTCCCGCAAAAACTGCAACGAATGCCGCCGGTCAGCTTTTTGGCTTCCGTGCGAACAGGGAACTCTTGACTCTCAACCTTTTGCACCCCATCCTGCACAACCAAAAGATCTCCCACAAAACGCTCAACGCGCTGCTTGTTTTGATGATTGAGCATATGAACTTTATCGAAGATACTTCTTTCAACCGGATCAAGGTGCTCCGGCTTCTCTCCGACCAAAAACTCGCGGGGAACAGCGAACAATTCGCAAAGCTTCTCGATCTGTTTTTCTGAGGGATAGGCTTTACCTAACTCCCAGCGAGATATTTCAACACGTTCTGCACCAATGGCATTGGCAACAGTCTCCTGGGTCATATGCTTACCGGATCTTAAAGCCCGTAGTTGCCTGCTAAAAGACATGTATTATCCATCCTCTCATTTTGTTGAGTCGCCTCTCCGCTTCAGCTCGACAAACTGGAATTTGTCGTCATTTACAATCGGCCTTTACAATTATCTTCACTCATACAGATCCGTTCTTCGAAGAGATGTGTATGGCCGTTGGTGACGTTTTAGGGTTGCTCCGGAAAGATTCACCTCTGCCAGCATTAACTCTTCCTGATCTCCCGCCATTTCAATCGTCTCGCCATCAAAGCCTGCAACTAGCGACTCGCCGGAGAACTCCATGCTTCCTTCCACTCCAACTCTGTTGCACATTGCTACATTGACACTGTTTTGGAATGCTTGAACCTTTATCTCCCATTGAAACACATCAGAGGGCTCTGACTTAGTATTTGCTGTAGGGACAATAATCAGCTCCGCACCGCGTAGAACTTCCGTACGAATGCTCTCAGGATAGTGGCGATCAAAGCACACAACAATCCCGATTTTACCTAACTTCGTATCAAAGACCATAAACCCTTCTTCAGACGGAGTGTAATAGCTCTGCTCATAGAACATTTCACATTGAGCGACATGAACCATCTTCTGTCTGCCGATGATTTCTCCCTGATCATCAATCAAAAGGCTCATATCGTATCTATGCCCTTTTTCCTCAATATAAAAGTTGGGGGAAGCAAATATGTGGTTTTCCCGGCATGCATCTCTTATTCCCTTCACATATTGACTATCTTCCGTAAGAACATATTGCTCCACATCGCGGTCAGGATTTTGAGGAAAAAAGGGACACAACTGAATCTCAGGAAAGCAAATTAGTTCCGCTTTATTCTCCGCAGCCTGCCTGATAAATTGCAGCGACTTTTCATAGTTGCTCCGAATAACAGATGACATCTTCATCTGAGCTAATGCAATTCTCATTCTCTTCTCCTTCACAAATCCCGAGTTGTCGCGCTGACATCTATCTCACAGTCTCAACCCTGCGCTATCCAAATCACTAACTCAACCCTACCGCAAAAACATCTAAACCGACCACTCAACCCTATGACATCTAAATGGCCTACTCAACCCTCCGGCAGAAGCGGTTGATATGTTCTGACAGAGCGATTTTTGCGGTCAAATCCACCCGCTGCCGCTGATGGCCCGATGCCCGAAAAGCCCGGAAATACGGCGCTTTTTCGGCGGTCAGTCCTTTACCCGTGACATCAATACTACCGTCTCGACGTGCGATGTCAGAGGGAACTGATCGGCTGGTGTGGCTTCGATGAACTCATAGCCGTTCGCACATAGGAATTTTATATCGCGGGCAAGTGTTCCCGGATCGCAGGACACGTAGACTATCCTGTCCGGATCCGCCTGCACGACAGCTTTCAGAAGAGCCTCATCGCAGCCTGCGCGCGGCGGGTCAAGGATGACCACATCCGCCTTTTCTATCTTTATCTCAGGCTCGCGTTCGACCCGTTCGTTCACCTCGTTCCACTTGTACAGCTTCGAAAGGCCCATCATGCCCGGGAGCTCCTCTTCCGCCTTTCCGCAGAAGTACCTGGTGTTGACCAGTCCGTTGATGACGGAATTGCGGTTGGCATCGATGACGGCCGGCTTCACGGACTCTATGCCGATCACCTTGGTCTTATCGAAGGCCTTTTCGTTCCTGCGCCTCAGATCGTCAAGCAGCCATATTCCTATGGTGCCCGCGCCGCAGTACAAGTCGAGCACGGTCTCTCCGCCTTCGAGCGCCGCGTACTCCGCCGCCTTTTCGTATAGCCTGACCATCTGCTCGGGGTTCACCTGAAAGAATGACTGAGGACTTATCTCGAAGCGAACGCCGGCGCCGCTGCTTCCCGTCAGTTCTTCTGTTATGGTCGGCTTGCCGGCAAGCACATGGCATTTGCCCTTGTGGATCAGCGCGACGGATTCCAGGCTGAAGTACGGATCGGCCTCTTCATCTTCACCGCCGCTGCCGTCGAGGGCCAGGCTGTATACCGCATCATCGAGCATGCCTATGAGCTCGTCCATGCGCGGGAATTCCTTCTTCTCAGACTCGAGCACGGCCATCACTTCGCCCGTGCCGAACGCCGTCCTGACGGTCAGCTGCTTTATCACTTTGCCGGCAAGACCCGGTTCAGACTTCAAAAAATGTCTGAGGGCGTCCGCGCACACCATGGCCGCATCGGACTGGAGCATGCAGTCTTCGATGTCCATCACGAAGTGGCTCTTTCCCTTCATGAAGCCAACCTCGCCGTGAGCTCCGACAGCGAACACCGCCTTGTTCCGGTAGTATTTTGTATTCTCCGCTCCGATGATGCCGTTCACCTCCGGATCATCCAGGCCTCCAAGTCTTGCCAGTTTTGTCCTGACCTGGTTTTCCTTTAGCCTGAGCTGGGCGTCATATGACAGTTCCTGCAGAGTGCAGCCTCCGCAGCTTCCGAAGTACGGACACTCAGCTTCGACGCGGTCCGGCGACGGCTGCGTCACTTCAGTGAGGGCAGCCTCCGCGGAAGACTTCTTCGTTTTTGTGATCTTCGCTTTTACAGTGTCTCCGGGAACCGCGCTGCGGCATCCGGCCAGGGGGTCTGACCCCATGGCCACAAAAACGGCACAGCCTTCGCATCTGCCGAAAGCTCTGCCGTCGTCGAGCATGTCTTCTATCTTAAGTTCGATGATCTGCCCTTTTTCCATATTGATCTCCTTTTTACCGGCCTGCGGCTCATTCTCCTTCGGCGAGAGCGCGGAGCTTCGCGAAGCGCTTGCTGACGGCCGCCTTGCCGAGCGGCGGCGTCAGCGCCTCACCGATCTCGGTAAGGCTCGCCTCAGGCTTGTACAGCCTCAGGTACGCGACTTCCTTGAGCGGCGCCGGCAGCGTCCTCAGGCCCTGAGTCCAGAACGGCGAAGCCGGGTCGGATATCTCATCCGCTTCAGCCTGCCTTCCTGTCTCGGCCGAGGCTATGGCCCTCAGCCACTCCTTCTGCTCCTCTGCCGCTGACAGTGTCCTGTCAACGTTCGCATAGTCGCAGTTTATCTTGCGCATTATGTCGCCGTGCATCTCCTTGCTGACCCTTATGCTCTCGAGCTCGAGCATGGCATCGTCCGCTCCGATGATGCCCAGCATGTCGCTGATGTACGACGCCTTCTTCATGTATACTATCCAGTTCTCGCCCCGCTTCGTCACGTTTGCCGAAAGGTCAACGAACGAGCCTATGAGCTTTTTCAGGTCGAGCGCAGTCTGCTCCTTGTCGAGCACGAATTCGAGGTGATAGCTCTTCTTCGGATCGGACATGGTGCCGCAGCTGAGGAACATTCCTCTGAGGTATGACCTCTTGCAGCACTTCGACTTGACCACGGGCGGGTATATGCCGTCGCTGAAGTAGTCGTCTCCCTCGCGTATGAGTATCATGCCGGTCTCGCGCAGGATCTGCATCGATTTCTGGTCGGGGCTTATGCTGAGGTAGTAGGTGTTGCGGCCCTTTCTGCCCTGGCTCCCCGGCCTGAGCGATGCTCCTATGCCTATGTCTATCCTGTTTCTGAAATACGACTCGATCAGCACCTTGAAATGCCTGGCCGTTGCGGCGCTCTCTGTAGAAGCCACAATAGCAAAACTGCCGCCGGTGAGCCGGACCGATCCCGATGCTCTCAGGAATCCCGCGATCTCCGCCAGCATGCAGCACTTTCTGGAAGCTTCTGTCCTCGCCAGTTCACTCTTTACATCAGATGAGAACGACATACATCACCTGGCCTTGTTCTGCAGGTCGAGGTCTCTGTGCTTGATCCTGACCCTCAATCCGTCCTTTTTGAACTCCTCGGCGACCGCGTTGGCGATTGCGACCGATCTGTGATGTCCTCCTGTGCAGCCGAAGGCGATGTTCAGATGGTACTTGCCTTCGTTCATGTAACCGCCGGCCATCTCCATCAGCAGGTCGTGCACGGAGGCGACGAACTTATCCGCCAGCTCGCTCCTGAAGATGTAGTCCCTGACCTTGCGGTTGTTGCCGGTCAGCTTCTTGAGGCTCGGCACATAGTACGGATTAGGCAGGAACCTCACATCGAACATGACATCCGCCTCGCTCGGTATGCCGTACTTGAAGCCGAAGGAGCTTATATTGACAGCGAAATTCGACGAGCCCCTGCCGCCGAATATCATGCGGTCGAGCTCGGAATACATCTCGGCGACCTTGAGATTGGTCGTGTCGAGTATGAAATCCGCTTTCTTTCGTATCGGCTTGAGCTGGAGACCTTCCTTTTCAATGACATCGAGGCTGGCCTCGCCTCCGGTGAGAGGATGGCTCCTTCTGACCTCGTTGAACCTCCTGACTATCTCAGCCGGCGACGCCTCTATGAATATGACCGTGAGCTCTATGTCCTCTCTTTCCCTGAGGCGGTCTATGGTCTGCGAGAGATCGTCGAAGAAGCTGCCGCTCCTCAGGTCCGTCACGAAGGCGACCTTGTCCACGCGCCCGCTGTCCGCCGACGCCATCTCGAGAAAGCTGCCTATGAGGGCCGGCGGCATGTTGTCGACACAGTAATAGCCCTGGTCCTCGAACCAGTCGGCTGCTCTGCTCCTGCCCGCTCCGGACATGCCTGTAATTATCACGACCTTCATCTCAGTTTCCTCTCCGATTCTCTCACTTTATCTCTTCTATGTTCACTATCCTCGCCGGATCTATCCCGGCATCGAGCGCCAGCGCCATGGTCTCGGCATATCTTCCGACATGCACCGGCTTGTGCGCGTCGCTGCTTATGGCGAAGCTGACGTCGTACTGCTTATATATCTGCAGGTCGTCCCTGTCGGGGTGACGGTGCCTCGCGTTTATCTCGACCAGTGTGCCGGTCTCTTCGCAGGCCTTCGCCACGGCGTGCTCATCTATGTATGCCTTGTCGCCCGGATGTGTAAGTATGTATACGTCGTTGCTCTTAAGCGCCTTTATGATGCGCTCCGTGTTCTGCTTTCTGAGCTTCTCGCGCGCGAACGCCGGGCACGGAAGGCGGAACGACAGCCAGTTGGCGATCATATGGCAGTTCGGCACGTAGTGGTAGCCCGCATTCACGAAGTCGAATCTATCGAAATCTTCAGGGGCGACATCGAGCCCGTTAGGAGTATCGACTATATCCGCCTCGACGCCGAGCTTTATCTCAAGTCCTGTCAGCTCCTTCAGCGCCGCTGCTATATCCGCTCTCATCTGCGGGATCTTCTTCAGGCTCAGCCCGTAGAAGTCCGTCGGTCCGTGGTCGGTTATCGCTACAAGCTTAAGGCCTTTTTCGGCTGCGGCTCTTGCGTTGTCGATTATACGGCCCTTGCCGTGCAGGTACGGACCCACTCTCGAGTAGATCGTGTGAGTGTGGTTATCGCTTATCAGTCTGTATTTCTTTTTTATCTCTTCAAGTGTCATAAGCATCACAGGCTGCAGTTTATCAGCCTGACCTCCGGTTCGAGCATTATGCCCGAGTCCTCAAATACCTTTTCCCTTACATGTCTCATGACGGCGAGCACATCTTCTGTCGTAGCGCCGCCCTTGTTTATTACAAAGCCGGCGTGCTTTTCGGAGACCTCCGCTCCGCCGGCCCTGTATCCTTTCAGTCCGGACTCCTCGATCAGAGCCGCGGCGTAGCCTCCTACCGGTCTTTTGAAGGTGCTTCCCGCGCTCGGGAAGTTCACCGGCTGTTTGGCGCTGCGCTTTGCCGCAAGCTCGGCTACTCTGGCAGCGATGGCCTCAGGCTCGTCCTTTCTGAGTCTCAGGACTGCCGAGAGTATTATCATATCTCCTTTTTCAGCCGCGCTGTGCCTGTAGGAGAAATCCATATCTTCGCTGCTCAGGGTCCCGGCCCCGCTGCCGTCAGCGTTCATGACCCTGACGCTTTCGACTACGTCCTTCATCTCGCCTCCGTAGGCGCCCGCGTTCATGAAGACTGCTCCGCCTATACTGCCCGGTATGCCGCTCGCGAACTCGAAGCCGGACAGGCCCCTGCCGGTCAGGAATACGCTGGCCGACGACATGAGTCTTGCCGCCCCCACGCGCACCAGGCACGGATCCTCTTCATCCTGCTCTATCATCTCGAAGTCTCCTCCGAGCTTTACTATGACGCCCGGATATCCCTCGTCAGCGACGAGAAGATTCGAGCCGTTTCCTATGAGCATATGCTCAGCTCCGGTCTCAGCCAGAGCTGAAAGCACCGCCGAAAGCTCGTCTTCGTTTACCGTCACGGCAAAAGCCGCGGCAGGGCCTCCCGTGCGGAACGATGTATGCAGTTCCATCGGCTCATCCCTGCGAAGACGCTCTTCAGGGATGAGTCCGCTTATCTTTTCAATAGCTTCTCTTACTTCTTCTGTTATCATTCTTTTTTTGTTTCTGCCTTTGTTTCTGTTTTCGTTTCTGTTTCTTTTCCGGTCTTTATTTCTGTCTTTGCTTCTTTTTCAGCTTTTGTTTCTCTTTTCTTCTTCGATCTTTTCAGTAAGGAGCCCTTCTTTTTACCGGCAGACTCTATCTCGAGCTCCTCTTCATCTATGCCGAACGGTTCGAGGCTGTAGTAATCCGTCGTGGCCGTGGCCTTTTCTTTCTGCTTCAGCTGCCTGATCGTGAGCTTGTCGATATATCTGTAGATCACAGCGAACACCGGCACACCCAGCAGCATGCCCGTGAATCCGAAGAGACCTCCGCCGATGAGCACTGCGAGCAGCACCCAGAAGCTGCCGATACCTATCGCGTTGCCCATGACCTTAGGCCCGATCACGTTGCCGTCTATCTGCTGTATGATGAGTATGATGATCACGAAATACAGAGCCTTCACAGGATCTTCAGTCAGGAGCAGCACTATCGAAGGCACGGCTCCGATGAAAGGTCCGAAGAACGGTATGACGTTCGTTACACCGACTATCACGCTGATCATCAGGGCGAACGGTATGTCCGTTATCTTGAGCACTATGTAGGTCAGCACTCCGATTATGAACGAGTCGATGATCCTGCCTACGATGAAGCCGATGAAGGTCTCATTGACGATGTCAGCGAATTCGTAGAGCCTGTCCTTTCTCTTGTTGCCGCATGTCGCCGCAACGATCTTGCGGCATATCGCGAAGAGCCTTTCCTTGTAGTTGAGAAGGTAGACCATGATCAGCAGTCCGATGAACGCGTTCAGCACGTACTTCACGGCTGTCGTTACTCCGGACGAGATCATCGTGGCTATGTTCATGGCGTTGCCGTCGAGTATGTGCTCGCGGACCCAGTTGATGATGTCGGTAGTTCCGACGTTCGCCACGTTATTGACCCACTTCGAAAGCGAAGGTATGTGCGTTACGTGCACCTCGAGCCAGCGGGCCAGTGCCGTAAGCCTCTGAGGAAGCGTGTTCACCAGCTCGATTATGGTCTGGATGAGCTGAGGCACCACGAAGTATATCAGCAGCCCGGCGACTCCGACGACCAGCACTACGCATGCCAGCGAAGCCATCGCTCTTGCCGCGGCCAGCAGCTTGCGCCTTTCCGAGGCATCGATCTCGAGCGGGTGCACATCATCGTGCAGAAGAGTAGCCCCCACCGAGAAGCCCGGTTTCTGAGCGCTGATGACCATCCTCTTGTACAGGTATTTCACGCATTTGTTGTATACCGGGCAGAGTATGAATGCCAGTATTATGCCGATGTATACAGGAGCGAGGGTGCTGTTCACCTTCTCAAAGCCAACGGAGAACTGGTTCCTTCTTATCCAGTTGTCGAACACTATAAGGACCACGCCGCTTACAAGCACCACTATGCCTGCTTTTGTATATGGGCTGTCCTTGAACTTTTTGAACATCAGCTTCCTCCGTTACTCAGCCTGTTTGCTGCTTTCTTCTCCGCTGCCGCTCTCCCGGAACAGTGTCCCTGCAAGAGCGCTTTCGTCATCCTTTTCGCCGTTCCACGACGAGTCGAGCTCGTTGTAATGAGAGTATGTGGTCACCCCTACAGCGCTGACTCCCTCGTTTTTGCGGCCCCACCTCGAGGTAAGGGTCTCTATGTAGAACATGTATTTCGTCTCCCCCGCCTGGACCACGATCCTCTCAGCCACGTCTATCCGGCCCTTTTTGTCAGCCTCAGTGCTGAGGCTCCCCGCTCCGTAGGACAGAGCGGTATCGAAGTTCGCGTTTCTCCAGTCAGCGAAGCGCATCACCTCTTCGGCTCCCGCTTCGTCTCCGACCAGTTTTGTGAGTTTCTTCAAATTGCCCGACCTGAGAGCCTTTATGACCTTTTCGGAATTCTTCGCCGAAAACTCTGCCATGCTGTGAAAATCCACCTGGTCGAACGACTCGTTCGCGCGGCGTGTATTGAATGTTTTTACTTCCGTAAAAGCAAAAACGCACACAAAGAGTACTGCCAGAAACAGCAGGAATATCTTTACGCCCGTGTTCTTACCTTTTTTCTTTGTGCTCAAAGTTTTGCTCCCGTTTTTTCTACAAATTAATAATATAGCATTTGTCCTTGCTTGTCTAATGCTGTATAGTGTATGTGATGGAAAAAAATGACACAAGATATACACAGGATGATGAAATAAGGGCGCAGATCCGAGAGAGGAAAAAGCGCGCTGCTTTCAAGCGCCGCTGTATCTCGGCTGTGATCGCCGTCCTGCTCGTTACAGGCCTTGCCGCGGGGCTCGGCTACCTTACGGGCAGGGGCATCTATTCCGTCACCACAAGGACTCCTGTCAGCACGGCCGACGAAAGCGTCCCTCTGGTCAAGACCGCGGTCTCGCAGCTCGGCAACGAGGGCGGAGAGCCGTACTGGACATGGTACGATTTCGACTACCGCGTCGAGTGGTGCGGGTGCTTCGTATCGTGGTGCGAGGACAAATGCGGCCTGATCGAAGCCGGCAAGGCGCCTAAGTTCGCCATGGTCGGCGACGGCGCTTCGTGGTTCGAAAACAAGAAGCAATGGATCGGCGGCGACGGCACACCGTCGCCCGGCGACCTCATATTCTTCGACTGGGACAGGGACGGAGTCTACGATCATGTCGGGATAGTCAGCGCGGCAGATGATGAGCTCGTCTTTACCATTGAAGGCAATTCCTCTGACCTCGTCCGCCAGAAGCGCTACGCTCTCGGCAGTCCTGTCATCGCCGGTTACGGGCACATAGTCCCGTGACGGCTTATTTGCGTCATTGCTGTAGCAAGTCCCCGGGATTTGCTGTAGAATTGGACTGTTCAATTCATAATAGATCGGAGAACTGTTTTTATGGCAGGAGCAAAAGTCAGAAGCGCGATCGCGCTCTGCAAGACAGCAAATAAGATAGGCTCGCTCGCGGGACGCGGCAGCAGCATGCCGGGAAGTCTGGCGCTAAAGCTGTGTCCGGACATACTCTCGCGCATCGAGCTTCCTGAGACGGTCATTGCCGTGACGGGATCGAACGGCAAGACTTCGACCGTCGAGATGATAGCACACATACTGACAGAGAACGGACTTTCCGTCGCATGGAACAAGGCGGGATCCAACCAGACCGAGGGCGTGGCGACATGCCTTCTCTGCGACTGCACTGCGGACGGCAAAGTCAAAAGCGATGTGGTGCTGCTCGAAAGCGATGAGCGTTTCGCGCGGCACACTTTTAAGTTCTTCCACCCGAAGTACTATGTGATCACGAATCTCTACCGCGACCAAATGACGAGAAACGGTCATCCTGAGTGGGCGCACCGCGTCATAAGAGAGAGCATATATGACGATATGCACCTCATACTGAACGCAGATGATCCGCAGATCGCCGACTACGGCTTCGGACGCGATGATGTGACATGGTTCGGCGCTGATCACCTCGCCGAAGATACCGCAGAGAACACCACGCGCTACGATGACGGCGCGTTCTGTCCTGCCTGCGGCGCCAGGATGGAGTACGAATACTATCATTACAATCATGCGGGCAAATACCGCTGCACGGAGTGCGGCTTCCACCGTCCGGACACGGATGTGACGATCACGGACGCCGACTACGAAGCGCAGCAGATAACCATAAACGGCAAATACAAGGTGCATCTTCCTTTCAGCAACATTGCGTACTGCTACAACACGCTGGCGGCCTTCGCGGCATGCGAAAAGACGGGAGTCGCGCCTGAAAAGATAATCGAAGCCATGGAGGGCTTCATCTCGCACAGCAAGCGTGTCGAGAGCTTCCGCGTGAACGGCAAGCCGGGATATCTGCTCGTGTCCAAGCACGAGAATTCCGTAGCCTACGACAGAGCGATCGAGACGGCGGCCAGAGACAGGCGGTCAAGCTCCGTCATGGTCATAGTCGACGAGATAAGCCGCAAGTACTTCACGAGCGAGACTTCATGGATCTGGGACATCGACTTCGAGAAACTGAACGTTCCGCAGGTGAAGCAGATCATACTGGCCGGCCTGTACTGCTGGGATCTGGATACCAGGTTCGAGGTGACGGGCATACCGAAAGACCGGATCGTTGTCTGCGAGGACCTCTCGGAGGCGGCGCGCATAATGGGCGAGGCGGACACGGAGTGCTTCTATGTCATGACCTGCTTCGTCGATCAGATCAAGTTCAGGGCCCTTAAGGAAGTCGAAGAGACGGGAGAGTGATCAGGTGAGCGTAAAGATACTTCATTTATTCCATGATCTCATGAACCTCTACGGAGATTACGGCAACGTGGTCATGCTCCGGAAGAGACTCGAAGAAATCGGCATGGAGGTCAGGGTCGACCGCAAAAGCGCATCGGATGTCCTCTTTGACGGCACTTCATACGACTTCATATACTGCGGAGCGGGCACGGAGAAAAAGCGCGACAAGGCGCTCGGTCTTCTTTCAGCCGAAAAGGACGCCCTGAAGGACGCCATCGAAAGCGGCACGCACGTGCTGTTCACCGGAAACTCCTGGGAGATGCTCGGAAAGAGCATACGCACAGTGGACGGAGAAGACGCCGCAGGGCTCGGCATATTCGATTACGTCACATCCGAGACAGACACGAGGATCACACACGACATCGTCGCCGAGACGGATCTTCTTGACAGACCTGTCGTCGGATTCGTCAACAAGTGCGGCAGTGTGACGGATGTAAAGACGCCTCTTTTCACGAAGCTCATTCTCGGGCCGGGAAACTCCGAAGGCGCGGACTCTGAAGGTTTCAGATACAAGAATTTCTGCGGGACCGAGCTCATCGGACCGCTGCTTGTGAAGAACCCTCACATGATGGACATGTATCTGAGGGAGCTTTGCGGCGAAAAGTATAAAAAGGCCGGACATGGTTCGGCAGAGAAGGCCTACGAGGTCACGCTCAAGGCTCTTCTGGAAAGATAAGGGAACTGCCATGAACAAAGCGATGTTTCTGATAAAAAAAATAGCAGGCATGGATTACGCCAACCTCTTCAGGACTGTACGTACAGCCCGCGAGAGGAGCGGCAAACCCGCCCCGCTTCTGTTTGCAGACATAGTTTACTGCGGATTCAGATATTCCGCAGGCCATACCGACTACCTTCAGGCCGAGATGTATGATCTTGACCGCAGCCAGCGCGAAAGTGTCATAACCTCGGGCGTGAGCAACAGCTTCGTAGCCAGGTTCAACGACCCGGAGTACAGCCGCTTCTTTCAGAGCAAGGCTGAATTCAACAAAAAATTCAGCCGCTTCATAAAACGCGACTGGATGTACATAGACGGCGTCCTCTCGCGCGAGAGGTACGATGAGTTCGTCAAAGACAAGGATGTCATCATCGTGAAGCCGGTCGACGGCTCCGGCGGCGAAGGTGTCGAAAAGTTAGAAGTGAAGGACGGCACATACGAAAAGGTCCGCAGCCGCATACCTTGTCTAGTCGAAGAAGCGATAGTCCAGTGCAAAGAGATAGCGGCGCTCAATCCGACGAGTGTCAACACGATCAGACCTCTGACCTTCGTCAGGGATGACGGAGCGGTCATGCTCGCGGCATACCTCAGGATAGGAAGAGGCGGCGTCGTGGACAATTTCTGCGGAGGGGGCATGGTCTGCCCTATCAATATCGATAGCGGCGTAATAGAATATCCGGCTGTCGACGGAGAAAACAATGTCTACGATGTCCACCCGGAGACGGGCGTGCCGATCGTAGGCTTCAGGATCCCGCACTTTGACGAGATAAAGCGTCTGGTGCTCGAGGCGGCGGCGGTCGTCCCTCAGGTCCGCTACGTCGGATGGGACATCGCGGTCACCGACTACGGTCTTGAGATGATCGAAGGAAACGAATACCCGTCACACCCGTTCTTCAATTTCAGGGCGCATCATCCTGACGGATACAGTCTGAGACACGATTTCGAGAAGAAGATGGGGATCTAGTCCTTCTGGCTGTGATCTCTTGCGAGCAGCGCGGCGCCGTACGCTCCGGCGAACCTGCCGAGCGGCATCGCGCGGGCTGTCTGTCCGAGTTTCTTCGAAAGAAGGCTTGCGAAGAATTCGTTGTCGCTGAATCCTCCCGTGATGATCACAGTGTCCTGGAGTTCCTTTCTCTGGACGAGCGTCGTGACCTTCAGGGCCACCGAGTCTATGACTCCCGCTGCGAGATCCTCGCGGCTTCTGCCCTCTCCCATGTAGTTGATGACCTCCGACTCAGCGAACACCGTGCAGAGCGAACTGATCGCTATAGGCTCGCCTACCCGGGCGAGCTCGAAAAGCTCCTCTATGGTGACTCCGAGCCTGTTGGCCATTACCTCTATGAACTTGCCGGTCCCGGCGGCGCATTTGTCATTCATCAGAAAGTCCACCGGCTTCCCGTTCACTACGTTGATGTACTTGGTATCCTGGCCGCCTATATCCACGATGGTGCAGTCCCGGCCTATCATCTCGTAGCCTCCCCTGCCGTGGCATGTGATCTCGGTGATGACCTCGTCGGCATATTCGACGCTGATCCTGCCGTAGCCGGTCGCGACTATTGCGGCATCCGAAAGATCGCCGTATTTTTTTTCGAGATCTTCTCTGATGATGCCGGCCGTGATCTTGCTGTTCCACCCTGTAGGCAGCACCTCGTAAACGTTCTCTTTGCCCTCTTCGAGTATGCAGACCTTCGAAGCGGTCGAACCTATATCTATCCCTATGTATTTCTTGCCCATTTTTCTGTTCCTCTGATCCACTAGCCGTATTTGTGGCGGGTGTTATCGAATGTATTGTTGAGTCCGCTGATCGAGAGATACGCCAGATGATCTTCTTCTGCGATCTCCTTTATCCTGTCAACGTCCTCTCCGTGCACCAGAAGCGACACGCCGCAGCACACGCTGAGCTCCCTCGGGGTCGGGCTTATCTGAGCGTACATGCCCCTGCCCTTAAGCGCCCTGTACATAGCGGTCGCATCCGTATGATTCTGAAATAAGATGTAATAGTGTAGATATTCTGCCATTTGTCTGCCGCACTTTGTGTATGAGATCCTCTTTGCGAGCGATCCATACACAAAAGTCAGTGCCGGGACCCATTCTAACAGCCTCCGTCAGACTGTTTTGTGTATCATTACCTGCTTCAGCGCTTTTGATACACAGCTTTTCCTGAATTGTTGTGTATCAACACCCTCATCCACGATGATTATACACAAAAGCAGTTCGTTCCGGCCTGTCTTTTTCTGTTTCCGGGACTGTTTTGTGTATGACATCTCATGCAGGGCGCATCCATACACAATTATGGGGCGGAAAAAACTCCGCCCCATATTTTTAGTTTGCCGGTCGTCAGGACAATCAACCAAGCATTTCGATGAATGCGCCGATCCTTGTCTTGAGCTGCTGTGCGTCGTTGTCCGTGTAGTCGGTCTCGAGTCCGAGGAACGGGATACCCTCTGCCTTGCATCTCTCTTCGAGGCTTCTTCCCTCGATATCGTATGTCTGGCAGAACATGAGGTTGACGTCGATGACTCCGTCGGCCTTGCTGTCCTTGGCGAGTCTGATGACATCGTCAGCTCTTGCAGTGTTCGGTGTGAAGCATGCGCAGTTGATGCCCATGTATCTGTTGGCGATGTTCTGTACCATCTCGTCGAGAGTCTTTCCGCTCTCATCTACCTGGTTCTCGAAGTATCTTGTGCCTGTGCAGGTCTCTTCGCAGACCACTACGCCGCCGCTCGTCTCGACGAGGTTGTGCATCTTCCAGTTAGGAATAGCCATCGGAGTACCTGTGATGAGGATCCTCTTCTTGCCCTTCGCGACGCTTACGCCGTCTTTGACTCTCTGCTCGAGCTCGTCGCACAGTCTGTTGACCTGGGCTGCGAATCTCTCAGGATCGTCGTAGTATGCGATCTGCGAGATGAGCAGTGTGTCTGTTCCGGAGATAGGAACGCACTCGTTTCTTCTGAGTTTGTAAAGTCTCTCGAGGGCAGCTCTCTTGGCGTTGATCTTCTTGATGTTCTCAGCCAGAGCTTCCGGTGTGACCTTGTTGCCTGTGACCTTCTCGACTACCTTGATGAGGTCCTTGATCTCGTCAGCCCACTTCACGTAGTCTTTCTCTCTCTTCATCTGAGGAAGATCCATTACGTGCAGAGGAACGTCAGTAGCGAGGATCTCATAAGCCTTCTTCTTGCCGTCGCATGTCGTCTCGCCGATATAGACGTCAGCCAGTCTGTAGAACGGGCATGTCTTGTCGAATCTCGCGCCGAGCATCGCCTTGATAAGAGGGCATGTGTTGGCCGGAAGATATCTCTCGCCGCCAGGTACCCAGAACTGCGAGCCTGCGCAGAGGCCTGTCGCGATACCGCCTGCAGCGAAAATGACTTCGTCAGGTACGTATGCGCAGAATGTGCCGAATACCTTGCCGCCCTTCTTTCTGAACTCTACGAGCTCGGAAGGTCTGAGTCCGTGGACGTCAGCGAGGACCATGTCGAAATAGTCCATTGCTGCAGGTCTGTTCTCCTGCGACATGAACACGTCACCGATAGCTCCCGGAAGCACCTCGCAGAGCATGTCGTGCATCTCGAGGTTCATACCGAGGTCAGCCCACATTTTTTGATTATCAGCCATAATATTTACTCCCTTACTTACAAAGAAATTTCCCTTTCGTACAGTCATGTATGACTGTCCGTACACAGTCATTTTACTATCCGTCAAAATGGCGTAAAAATAGATAAAATCTATTTAAATTATTAACCGGATAGATCATATCTATATCTGTTGTCTACCGGGGTCAGGCACCGTTAGCACACCTTAACGGTGCCTGACCCCGTTAGATATGTTATACTTACTGCATGAATAGAAAGAAGATCCTGATCATCAATACAGGCGGCACCATCGGCATGGTGCGCACCGGGAACGGCTACGCCCCTCAGAAGGGAGCTCTCATCAGGGAGCTGGAGCAGATACGCGACCTCTCTTCTCCGGATATCCCGGCGTGGGAGATACTCGAGTTCGATCCGCTGCTCGATTCGACCAATATAAGATATGAGCAGTGGAATCTCATCGCTGATACCATAGCAGACAACTACGATGCGTTCGACGGCTTCGTCGTGCTGCACGGCACAGACACCCTCGCCTACAGCGCCTCGGCGCTCTCGTTCATGCTCGAGGGACTGGCGAAGCCGGTCATCTTCACAGGTTCGCAGATACCTCTCTGCGAGCTGAGAAGCGACGGTAAGGACAATCTCATTACTTCGCTCATCATAGCCGGCGAAGGCGTCGTTAGCGAAGTATGCCTCTACTTCGGCAATTCGCTCCTGCGCGGCAACCGCTCTATGAAGTACTCCTCCGACGGGATGGTGGCTTTCACATCGCCGAACTGGCCCGAGCTCGCAAGAGCCGGGATCGACATAGAGTACATGCATCCTCTGGTGAAGCACCCGGACGCTGATGCATCCGGCGGGCTGAAAGTAACGAAAATGAAGGATTGCAGGCTCGGGGTCATAAAGGTCTTTCCGGGCATACGCTTCGACATCTTCGCACCTGTCGTGCAGGATGACCTCGACGGTCTGATCCTCGAGACCTTCGGCAAGGGCAACATACCCGAGTACGACAAGACTCTCATCTCGCTGATTTCCGAAGCGAGCCGGCGCGGCACGACCGTGGTGGTATGCACGCAGTGCCCTCAGGGCACCGTGAGCCTCGGAGCTTACGAGGCGGGCTCGGCCCTCCTTGCCGCCGGCGCGGCGAGCGGGCATAACATGACTACCGAAGCCGCGGTCACCAAGCTGACATGGCTGATCAGCCGGGGCCTTTCTCCGGAAGAGATACACCGGCTCATGGAGACAGATCTGAGAGGCGAACTGACTGAATGATCTCCTAAAACAAAGCAAAACCGGGTCCTGACACGACAGCACCCGGTATTATTATGCGTATTCCCGGCGGGCGGTCTATTTGCCCGTCTTGATCTTGCGGCGTTTGATTTTCTGTGTAGTCGTCTTTTCGAACGGCTCGGTCCTGAGATATACCTGCTTGATGCGCTTGAAGCTCGGCATCTCTCTGCTGATCATCTCTATATCCGCATCGGCCATGGTCTGGATGTAATCCTCGCTCTTGCCCTTCACCTCTTCGGCTTCAGGGTCATACACGATGTGAGCCACGAGCCTGAAGTCATCGCCGTCCGGCTCGCCCATCACTACGTTCTCTACCACATAAGGGATCTTGTCGATCAGCTCCTCTATCTCTTCAGGATAGATGTTCTTGCCGTTCTTGAGGACTATGACGTTCTTCTTTCGTCCTGTCAGGAAGATATATCCGTCCTTGTCGATCTTTGCGAGGTCTCCGGTATTGAACCAGCCGTTCACGAACACCTCTGCGTTGGCCTTGTCGTCATCGAGATAACCCTTCATGATGTTCGGCCCCTGCGCGAAGAGCTCTCCTATGCCGTCCTCGTCAGGATCGTTTATCATCACCTCTACGCCCGGCATCGCATGACCGACTGAGCCCGGTCTTCTGTAGAAGTAGCTCTCGGATGCGATGGTCGGCGAGGTCTCGGTAAGTCCGTAGCCCTGCACGGTGAGGATGCCGAAGTCCGTCGCATATTCAAGTATCTTCAGGTCTAGACCGGCCGCGCCGCTTATGAGGAATCTCAGCTTGCCGCCGAGACCGTCGATGACGTCCTTGAATATCTTCCTTCTCACGTCGATGCCGACTTTCAGCAGGGCCCTGGAGATCTTGCGTCCCGTCTCGAGCTTCTCGAGCTTGCCTTCCTTTTCGGCGGTCTTCAGGACCTTGTTGATCATCGACTCGATGATCAGAGGCACGCAGAAGAAGGCTGTGACGCCGTATTCCTTAAGCTCTTTCTGTACGTATTTGAGTCCGCTGCAGAATACATTAGTGCAGCCGTTGCTGATGAACATCAGGACTCCCTGGTTGCCGAACACGTGGTGCAGCGGCAGGAGTATCATCTCGACATCATCCTCGAAAATAGGCTCCACCTTTCTCATCGCGGCGATCGTGGACGCGATGTTCCTCTGCGACAGCTGGGCCGCCTTCGCATCGGCGGACGTGCCAGATGTGAACACGATGATGTCCGTCGCGTGCTTGTCTATCACCTTGAATTCAGGTTTGTACTTTTTGATCATCGCCGCTAGTTCAGGCATCTTCTCCTGTGTGAAGTCGCTCATCGGGATCAGAGTCTTCGCTGCAACGCCCTTCATCTTTATGATCTTATCGAAATCCATTCCGAGGCTCTCGTCATAGATGATGGCGTCGGCTTTGCACTTAACAAGGGAGTTCACGATCTCTTCTTCCGGAAGTCCCCTGTCAAGAGGAACTACAGTACCGACGTTGATCACTACCGCATAGTAGGCCACCAGCCACTGATAGGAGTTAGGTCCGATGACGACGATGCGCTTGCCCTTCAGCCCCTTGCTGATAAGGTAGGCTCCCAGCGCATCGAGATCCTCTCTGAACTTTTTGTATGTGATCTCGGTCTTGGATGTCCTGTCGGCGTTCTTATAGATGAAGCCGATGTTGTCTCCGTACTTGTCAGCCACAAAGTCCATTATCTCTTTGAGATCCTGGAATTCGATATCATACTTGCACTTATACTTTCTCATCTCGATCCCTTCTACGTGCCCCCCGGCACAAATAACAATATTTTACGCTCCTATGATTTTAACAAAACAGGAATGTTTTCTCTACAGATTACAAAAAATGAAACCCGAATCAAAGATCCGGTTTCCATTGATACTATTTAAACACCTCGCGTGGTCGAACTTCAAGGCCTGAGGACGTCCGCGTACTCCGGAAAGATCTCAAGGCTGCGGCTGAGTATGCCGTGCAGATAAGCGATCAGCGTGCCGTAGTTTGTGATCGGGACGTCCTGATCCGCCGCCTGCTTCGTGCGCCTGGTCACTTCCTTTTCGTTCAGCATGCAGCCTCCGCAGTGCACGACGAGGGCATAGTCCGACAGGTCTTCCGGAAAGCCCGTTCCGCTCGCTGTTTCGCAGATGAGTTCTTTTCCGGTATGCTCTGCGAGCCACTTCGGTATCTTCACAGTGCCTATGTCTCCGCACTGCCTGTGATGGGTGCATCCCTCCGCGATGAGCACCCTGTCTCCGTCCTTCAGATCCTTTACCGCGGCGACGCCCTTTACGGCCTCGTCAAGAAGGCCCTTGTATCTCGCCATCAGTATCGAGAATGAGGTCAGCGGCACATCATCCGGCACGATCTTTTCGACTTTGCCGAAGACCTGCGAGTCCGTGATGACAAGATCAGGCTTCCTGCCGATGCTCCCGAGAGTATCTTCAAGCTCTGAATCACGCACGACAAGGGATGCCGCGCCCGCGTCGAGTATGTCTCTTATCGTCTGCTGCTGAGGCAGTATGAGCCTGCCCTTCGGAGCCGCCTTATCGATAGGAACTACCAGCACGATCAGATCACCCGCGTTTATCTTATCCGCAACGATACGGCCTTCTTTTCCGGCAGGCTTGAGGGCAGCGATGCGCTCCCTCAGCTCGTATATCCCGCCGCCTGAAAGCGCGCTGACATGTATCATTCCCTGGCTTCCCGCAGCCACCGCCTGAAGCAGCCCCGGCTCTTCTTCGCCGAGTACGTGATCCTCAGAGTCCTCCGCTATGTCGCTTTTGTTGAGAGCAACGAGGAAAGGGATGTTCCTCTCCCTGAACAGTCCTGCGAGCTCGCCGTCGGTCTTCTTCAGGCCTTCAGCCGCATCCACCACGAGAACGGCGATATCGGTCTTTCCGAGTATCTTTTTCGCCTGGGCGACCCGCTTTTCTCCGAGGCCTCCCTCATCGTCGAAGCCCGGCGTGTCGATAACGACTACAGGTCCGAGCGGCAGTATCTCCATCGCCTTGCTGACCGGGTCCGTCGTGGTCCCTTTCACATCCGAGACGACCGCAAGCTCCTGGCCGGTCACCGCGTTTACGATGCTCGACTTGCCGGCGTTCCGCCTTCCGAAAAATCCTATGTGCACTCTCTCGCCCGAAGGCGTTTCATTCATGTTTGCCATGTATATCCCCTGTATCTGCTATTTATCGAGGAACCAGCGGAAGCCGTACGGTTCGATCCAGTACTCGCTCATCCTGCCTTCGCCCGGGATGTAGTCCCTTTCAGGCACAACCATGTCGGTGCGGTCCCTGGTCTCGATCTCGGTCCTGCAGTAGTGCTCGGAGAAGTTGAAGAGCCCGAGCATGCGTTTTCCGTTATACTCCCTCACCATGCCGAGCACCCTGTCGTCGCCGGTGTCGACCGGATAGAGCCTCGCGTCGGAATGGAATATGTCGTTGTTTTTCCTTATCATCACGAGATGCCTGATCTCGTGGAATATCCTGCCTGCCGGCGTCGACAGATCGTGCCTGTCCTCAGCCTGCTCCCAGTCGAACTTCCCCCTGTGGATGTTGCGGCTGTCGGACCAGCGGCCCGGGTCATCGTGGTAGGTGTAGTCGTTCAGCATCCCGACTTCATCTCCGCTGTACAGGACAGGTATGCCTCTCAGGGTCAGCATACAGGCATGCAGCATCACATCAGCCGCTACCGCAAGATCGAGCGCCGCCTCATTGCCCTCGTACATAGCGGACTCGACGCCGCAGAGCGACGCGGTCGTCCCGCAGAGGCGGGCGTCCCGGAACTTCTCGGAGTCGTTGTAGAGTTCTCCTCTCGAGGGACTGATCCCCCACCTGCCGGTGAACCAGTCGTTCAGGTATTTCTTGTGCTCGGCCTCTTTTACGCCGAACCAGCCGAGATAATCGTAATCGAGGCCCCAGCCTATGTCATCGTGGCATCTCAGATAATTCTGGAATATGCAGTTGGCCGGCAGGTCCGCGATCTGCCCGAGCTGATGCCTCAGGAGCCTGACGTCTCTGGTCGCAAGCGTATGCCAGATGGTCGCCATCGTCGTGACATTGTAGAGCATGTCGCACTCAGGCTTATCCTGTGTGCCGAAGTAAGGCACCACCTTGCTCGGCTCCATGACGACCTCTCCCAGCAGCAGGACACTCGGGCAGACTATCCTGCAGGCGATGTTCATCATCCGGGTCAGACTGTGCACCTGCGGCAGATTGCGGCAGGTGGTGCCGAGCTGCTTCCAGATGTACGGCACGGCATCGAGCCTTATGATATCCACCCCGCGGTTCGCGAGATAGAGCAGATTGTCCGTCATGTCGTTGAACACCATCGGGTTCGCGTAATTGAGATCCCACTGGAACGGATAGAAGGTCGTCATGACGATCCTGTTTATGTCCGTAAGATATGTGAAGTTGCCGGGCGCCGTTTCAGGGAAAACATCCGGCATAGTCTTTTCATACTGCGCCGGGATGTCCCAGTTGTCGTAAAAGAAATATCTGGCCTGCGCGGACGGATCCCCGTCTCTTGCGGCCTTTGCCCACGGGTGGTCCTCGCTGGTATGGTTCATCACGAAATCGAGGCACACGCGCACGCCTCTTCTGTGGCAGGCGGCGGTAAGCGCCTCGAGGTCCTCCATTGTCCCGAGGTCAGGCCTCACCTTTCTGAAATCGGAAACGGCATAGCCGCCGTCGCTCCTGCCCTGCTCCGGCGTATCCAGAAGAGGCATCAGATGGATGTACTTTACTCCGCACTCCTTAAAATATTCGAGCCGGTCCTTTACACCTCTGAGGTCGCCCGCGAAGTTCTCGGTGTACAGCATCATGCCCATCATCCTGTTGGAGTGATGGATATGCGGGTTGCCGGCCCTTCTCGCGTCGACGTCTTTCAGGGTCTGCTTGCGCTCGCTGTAGCTCCGCTTCAGCATCTTCACGAAGTAATCGAAAGCCGCCTCATCGTCATACAGTTCCATGTAGAGCCATTTGAGCTCATCGTAATGCTCCGCAAGTCTCTCTCCGAAAACGCTGCGGCGTTTCTTTGGGGCGCTTTTAGTTTTTCCTGTTTTTTTCTCAGCTGTCTTTTCTTTTTTCACTGTTCTCCTGCTGTATACATGCTGCTCCGTATTCTAACTTATCTCATTCATTACTGCTGTTTCATGCATGCTGCCACTTCGTCCGCTGTAGGCATGGCAGGGATGGCGCCGTGCCTCGAACACGTCAGGGAAGCTGCCCTGTTGGCGTATGTGATCATAGCTTTGAGTTTCTCCCAGTCTATGCTGCTCACCGGTCCTTCCTCACCGGCCAGCTGCATGAGCATCGCTCCGAGGAATGTGTCGCCCGCTCCGTTCGTATCTGCGACCTTCACGCTGAATCCCGGCAGCGCAGCGATGTCTTCTCCTCTTCTGGCAAAGACTCCGTCTGCTCCGAGAGTGACCATCACAAGGGCGATGCCTTTTTCGCCTTCGCCCATGTCTCTGAGGATGCGGCTGCCCTCCTCGAAGTCGTTCGTGCCGGTGAGCATCATCATCTCTTCGTCCGATACCTTGAGTATATCCGTGCAAGGCATAAGAGCCTTCATCATCTTTACAGCTCTCTCTTCGCTGTCCCAGAGGGCCGCACGGTAGTTAGGGTCGTAGCTTATGAGCATGCCCTTTCCCTTAGCGTACTTCACAGCCTTTTCGCAGGCTTCCCTCGCAGGCGATGTGGTCATCGAAAGAGATCCGACGTGGAAGATCTTTGCCGACTCGTTCTGCTTGATCGCTCTCACAGCCTCCTCTTCGGTCAGCTGCGTGTCCGCGCCCGGGTCCCTGTAGAAAGAAAAGTCCCTCTCGCCCGATGCGTCGACCGATACTATGGCCAGAGTCGTCGGCACTTCCCTGCATGCATACAG
>JAFRFA010000145.1:0-13991 GCA_017434585.1 Mogibacterium sp.
ATACCTTCGCATCGGCTCCCGATACGTCCATCCCTTTTTCGATGAAGGCGCAGCCGGCAAGAGCCAGCAGAGCCGAACAGCCTCCCTGCAGGGCCGTCATGCTCACCGGATCGACGTCCTCATCGAGGTATCTGCGGCTCAGGACCAGGGTCCCTCCCATGAGGACCGCGGCAAGAAGCGCCGTGATCTCGCCGGCTCCGAAGCCGGAGAGTCCTCCTCTGACGCAGAGAAGGTATATGCCCGGGAGCACCATTATCTGTACCAGGATCTGCTTCCATGAGTACTTCATGCGGAACATGAGAAAGGCGAGCGCGGGCGTGAATACGACCGACATCGAACGCAAAAAGGCGACCGAGGTCGCCTCAGTCAGTGACAGCGCCACATTATTGAGAAGATAACTGAGGCCTATGCACATGCCGGGAACGAGCCACTTTCTGACGGGCACCGTTCTTACGGTCTCAGCTATCCGCCTGCGGAAGAGCACGAGGCAGAACAGAAACGCTATCGAAAAGCGCACGCTCATCATCGAGTATACCGGCACCGCATCAAAAGCGATCTTCGAGATCGGATCCCCGAAGCCGTATACCACCGACTGCAGCACTATGAGCCCTTCAGCCAGACCTCTTGCTTTGTCAAAACGCCCCTTACCCATCGCGTCCCCCCTTCGCGATCCGCCGGACTTTTATCCGGCTACAGTTCTCTGAGCACCAGTACCGTGACACCGAGGTTGTCTCCCGGCTTCACTCTCACCACCTTCGGATGGTGGCGGTACTCGTCCGCTATCATGTCCTTGAGGCTGGTGCCCCGGTTGTACCCGTGTATCAGCTGTATCTGATATGTCGAATCGTCGGCCGCCTTAAGAGCGCGGTCGATCGCCTTCATTGCCTCGTCCTGATACATGCCGTGCAGGTCCAGTTTCACTATAGGAGTTCCCATTCCGTCCCCCTTTTTGTTCTTCTCTATTCTTCGATCCTGTAGAAATTGAATACGTATGCCAGGCCGTCATTTTCGATCCTGCCGGTCATGGCGCAGCCCGCAAGCAGCAGCACCGCGACCGCAAGTGCGGTCAGCATGTATATCCGGCGTCTCATAACAGTTTCCTTTATTCAGGTGATATTATCGTTTTTCTCCGCGTCCCGTCTTTCCGGCAAGCTCTTTCAGCCACTCCGCGACGCCCTTCGCGTAAGGGTATGCCTCAGTAACTGAAGGTCCGTCCATCTTCCAGGCCCAGTTGCCTTCGGCTACTCCCGGAACGTTCATCCTCGCCTCTTCGCCTAGCAGAAGCACGTCCTGCATCTGCATCATCGCGAGGCACGCAGGACTCTCGTAGATGCGGCTTATTATATCCCTGGCTTCTTTCCGGAGTTCTTCGGTCTCCTCTTCTTTCCTTTCGCTATCCTCTTCTCCCCGCTCATCCATCTGCGGGCCCCGCGACTCTTCGAGCCAGCCTATAAGCGTATTGTTGTCGTGAGTGCCGGTATAGAAGGCTCTGTTCGCCGCCTTTTCAGGCGACTCTTCGCAGAGATGCATCATGTCCCAGGCGTTAAACTGCCAGATATCCATGCCCGGCAGTCCCGAGAGCTTCATGAGGTTCTTTACTCCGGCGTCGAGGAATCCGAGGTCCTCGGCAAGCACCTTAAGGTCGTTATCGTCCTCTTCGATCATGTCGCTGACCGCCTTTATGAACGCGAGCCCCGGGCCATGCTGCCAGCATCCGTTTTTCGGGGTACCTCCTTCAGGTATAGCGTAGAACTCCGACAGTCCCCTGAAGTGGTCTATCCTGAGTATGTCGTAGCGTTCGGCGCACTGACGCAGCCTTCTCATCCACCAGTCATAGCCGTTATCTTTGAGTGTGTCCCAGTTATACAGCGGGTTGCCCCACTCCTGGCCCTCGCCGCTGAACGCATCAGGCGGCACTCCGGCGCTGACCTCCAGCCGTCCGTCCTCATCCATCCTGAAAACGTCCTTGTTGCCCCACACGTCGGCGCAGTCCGGCGCCATGTACATAGGCAGGTCTCCCATTATCTCTATGCCTTTCGAGTTGGCATATCTTTTGAGATCCTTCCACTGGGAGTCGAAATAATACTGCTGCTTCGCGAGCTCCTTCGCCCTCTGTTTGTCCTCTTCGCCGAGGTTCTCCAGATACTGCGCCGGGTCGGCGAATCTGAGCTCTTCCGGCCACTCGAACCACGGCTTTCCCTCCTGCGACTCTCTTATGAGCTTGTATGCTATGTATTCGTACAGCCATCCGCTGTTGTTTTTTACGAAGTCCTCGTAGCCCGACATGTCAGGCAGCTCGTTCGGGTCGATGAAGCTCTCGTCTCCCGCAAATGCCGCATAACTGCTGTACGGCGAGTTTCCGACGCCTGCAGGATTGAGCGGTAGGATCTGCCATATGCTGAATCCCGCGTCCGCTATGAAGTCCACGAAGTCTCTTGCCGAAGCTCCGAGCGTCGGCGTGCAGAGCGAGCTGATGTGGCAGATGACTCCGGCCTTCCTGTCGATGCCTTCCCAGTACGGAGAATCCTTTCTGACGCTTATGATCATCGAAGAGAGCCTGTCCATCCTGACGGTCCCGAGACTTCCCTCTTCATCTGTCTCCATCTCGGTCGATGTGAGAAGCTCGAGCGCATATCCGCCTCTCAGATCTCCGACCGCACCGAGGTCTACCCAGCTGTCGCTGTAGCTTCTGTTGGCGAGTACGAGCAGAGTCTCTTCCGCTCCGCTCGCGTCTTTGCCGCTCAGGGTGAACGCGAAGACATCATCGCTTATGCCGCATGTGCCCGAGATCATCCTGAAGCTGCCGTTTCTCAGGGCCGGGTGCTCCTGGTACAGCAGGCCGAGCATCCTGTAGTGATATCCGAGGTCGAGGTTCTCGAAGCCCCACGGATAGCCGCTCCTGTTGGACGGATCCGTTCCTCCTGTGAGGCCGACCTCGTCTCCGTAATAGACACACGGCACGCCCGGAAGAGCGTACTGCAGTGTCGAGAGCAGCTTGACCTTGCGGGCCGCCGAATCATAGTCCTCTTCGGCCGCCATCGCCGTGATTATCCTTTCGCGGTCGTGAGAGCCAATGAGGTTCAGTGCGCCGTAGAAGTTCTCAGGCGGGTAATTCTCTTCGAGGGAGAGTATCTTCCCTCCCGCATCGCCCGAGCTGATCGTGTAATTCACATAGTCGAGAAGGATGTCTCTCAGAGGGTAGTTCATCGTGCCGTCGAGCTCGCTGCCGAGAAGATATCTGCGCCTCTCGCCGTAGCTTATCTTGTTGCTTGCGTCCTCCCAGACCTCTCCTATGAGAAGGCCCTCAGGATCAGCCTTTTTGACGGCCCTTCTGACGCCCTCGATGAATGAGTCAGGGAGCTCGTCGGCCACGTCAAGCCTCCAGCCGGACGCGCCCATCTTCATCCAGTGGGCGGCAACGCCGTCTTCGCCCAGTACGAACTTTCTGAATCCCGGATCGTTCTCGTTGACCTCAGGCAGATCCGTGACGCCCCACCAGGATATGTAACCGCACTCCCGGCTGTCGTCGAACTTGTACCAGCTGCGGTACGGGGAGTCCTCGTTTCCCCAGGCGCCTTTTTCTTTTGCAGGTCTGTCTTCAGCGGCCGGCGATGGTGCGGCCGCGTCTGCCGGCGATGTGTAATTGCCGAATCTGTCGAAATATATGCTGTCGCATCCCGTATGGCTGAACACGCCGTCGAGTATGAGGCGCACTCCTCTGGCCTTTGCCGCTCCGGCGAGGCTCCTGAAGTCCTCATCCGTTCCGAGGGCCGGGTCTATCCTCATGTAGTCCGCCGTATCGTAGCGGTGGTTCGAAGTCGCTTCAAATACCGGGTTTAGGTAGATCGCCGTGACTCCCAGCGACTTTATGTAATCGAGTTTTTCTTCTATACCTTTCAGACTGCCGCCGAACATAGGCCACTCGACGACCCTGCCCGAGTCGTCGCGCACGTAATACGCCGGCTGGGTCCAGTCCTCCATGACGGTCCTTCTTATGTCGCTGCGCCTAGCGTTTATATGAGCGTTCGCTTTTTCGACGCGCTCCCTCCAGCCGCCGTCTCTGGCGAAACGGTCCGGGAATATCTGGTAGACTATGCCGTCTGTGTACCACTCAGGCACCCGCGAAGGTCTGTAGACGGTTATCTGATAAGGAGATATCTCTCCTTCATATCCAAGCCGCCCCTCGCCGCCGGTATTGGCTTCGTTGTTTCCGTAATACAGGCTCCTGATCTCTCCGTCCTGCATCACCTTTATGAGGAATCTGTACCAGATGAGGCATGTCTGAGCAGGCAGAGTCACGGTTATGCCGTATCTGCTGCCGTTCTCGTCCCATCCGAGCTGCTGCATCGGGAGATACTCGCGCGCTTCTCCGTCGCGCCACATCTCGAGCTCGGCGCCTCTTACATCACATTCTGCTATGTCTATAGCCAGCGTCACCGAAGTGCCGCCGTGCACCGCTCCGAAGGGATCCCTGTATTCTTTCTTTCTTGAGTTATGATATATCTTCATGCTTATTCAGTATTTTTCTTCTCTTTCTGATCTCTTTTCTCTGTCCTGTAAAAGCGAAGACCGGGTCATGCAAGCCCGGTCTTCGTAAAACTCGGTTTCTTTTATTTGTTTCAGTCGAGCAGGCTTTTGTAGAGGTCGCGGTATTTTGCCGCTGACTCCTCCCAGCCGTAGTGCATCGCCATCGCGTTGCGCTGGAGCTTCTTCCATGTGTCAGGATGCTCGTACCAGAGGTTGAGCGCAAGGTCGACCGCATTCAGAAGACCCGTCGCGTTGAAGTCCTTGAACGAGAATCCGTTGGCTTCCTCTCCGACATCCCAGTATCCGAAGACGGTATCCTTCAGACCGCCCGTCTCTCTTACCAGAGGCAGAGTTCCGTAGCGCATCGCTATCATCTGGGCAAGTCCGCAAGGCTCGAATTCGGACGGCATCAGGAAGACGTCGGCGCCCGCATAGAACCTGCGCGACATAGGCTCATCGAACGTGATCCTCGCCGCGAAGCTGTCGCCGTTATGATAGGCGAAATCTCCTATCGCATGCTCGAAGCCGAAATCTCCGGTCCCGAGAACTGCGAGCTGCATGGCGCGTTCTCTGAAAGCAGGCAGGAGCTCTGAGATGAGGTTCGCGCCCTTCTGCTTCGTCAGACGGCTCACCATCACGAAGAGAGGCACTTCCGGATCCTCGACAAGTCCGAGCTCTCTTTGCAGCACGAGCTTGTCCTTGATCTTTTTATCGACCGTATCCGCCTTGTAGTTCGCGACTATGGCCTTGTCAGTCGCCGGATCGTAGCTCTTTCTGTCGATGCCGTTGATGATGCCGTAGAGCTTGTATCTCCTCGACTCGAAAAGACCCTCAAGCTTCTCGCCGTAGGCCGGCGTGCAGATCTCATCTGCATATGTCGGGCTGACCGTCGTCACGGCGTCTGAATAGATGACCGCTCCCTGAAGGAAGTTGACCGCGTCGTCATGGTTCATCTGGCCGTCAGCCGGCGAACCCTTGAGTCCGAGGACGTCGCCTATCATGTACTTGCTGTACTGGCCCTGGAACTTCAGGTTGTGGATCGTGAATACTGTCTTTATGCGGTCATACAGAGGATCACCGTTGTAATGCTCCTTGAGGAAGACCGGTATAAGCGCCGTATGCCAGTCATTGCAGTGCAGTACGTCAGGAGCAAAGTTCTTCGCTATGTGCCTTACCGTCTCGAGAACAGCCTTCGAGAAGAAAGCGACCCTCTCGCCGTCGTCGAATTCTCCGTATACCTGCCCTCTCCTGAAATAGTATTCGTTGTCGAGGAAGTAATACGTGACGCTGCCCCTTCTCAGCGTGAAGAGCCCGCAGTACTGCGATCTCCAGCCGAGTATGACCTCGTAGTTCTCGATGTATTTCATCTTGCGTCTGTACTCGTCCGGGATGCTTCCCAGAAGAGGCAGTATCACCCTCGCGTCGAACTCGTCGTTCTTTATATACGAAGGAAGCGATCCCGCGACATCTCCGAGACCTCCCGTCTTGATGAACGGCGTGGCTTCGAAAGCCGCGAACAATACTTTTTTCTTTTCTGTCATATGGTCTTGCCCTTTCCGATGACTACCGGCTCTCCGTCACCGCCGTAGATCTTGACTCCGTCGCTTATGGTGACGTATTTGTCGGCTATAACATTGTCGATGACTGCGCCTTCTCCGATCCTGCCGTGCATCATTATCACGCTGTTTCTTACTACCGCGCCCTTTTCTACATTGACGCTCCTGAATATGATGCTGTTCTCGACCCTGCCCTCGATGCGGCAGCCCGCCGAGATCACGGAGTTCCTCACATCGGCATCAGGCGAATGCAGCACAGGAGCCTCGTCCTGGGCCTTGGTGAATATAGGTCTTTCATCGTTGCAGAAGACCTCGTTGCGGATATCGTAGTCCATCATGGCCTGATTGACCTTCAGGAAGTCCGCAGGGTTCTTGATCTTGCCGAGATATCCCTTGAACTCAAAGCTGTCGATGTCCGTAGTGTCCATGTTCTCCCTTATGATCTGTATCATGTCGAGATATTCAAGGCTGTCGTACCAGTTCATGAAGTCGAGCATGTACTCCCTGTCGACTATGAAGCAGTCGGCAAAGTAGTTCGACCACGCGTAGCCGTTCTCGTTTATCGCCCTGACCGTTCCGTCATCATCTATATCGAGGAAGTATCCGAAATAGTCCTCGCCTCTCGGGACCTTCTTGTATACCATGGTGATCGGCTTGTCGGACTTCTGGTGCTGCTCGATCAGCGGTCTGAAGTCGATGTTCCATACGTCGGTGCTGCCGGCCATGATGACATAGTCGGAGCTCTCCTTTTCGAAGAACGCCCTGCATTTGATGATGTCCCTCAGGAGGAACCTGCTGCCCGAGGACTGCAGTCCGTAAGCCGAGCCCGGCATGATGAAGAGACCGCCGTTCTTGCGGTCGAGCGACCACGGACGGCCTACTCCGACGTGATCGACCAGCGATCCCGAATTGTACGGAGCTATGACGCCCACTGTCGTAATGCCCGAATTGGCCATATTGGACAGCGCGAAGTCTATCAGTCTGTATCTGCCTCCGTAAGGAAGCGAAGCCAGCGATCTGCTGCTCAGAAGATCGCCGAACATGCTGCTGTTGTAGTTAGCAGAAATTAGTCCTACTGTTTTCATTTATCCCGCCTCCTTTATATTGACAGCTTTGCCTTGCCGAATACTTCAGTCTTGCCTTCCGGATCACCTATGGTCTCATTGTCGCCCGTGACATGGCCTTCGTTGATGATGGCGTTCCTGACGACGCAGTCCCTGCCGATGATCGCGTTAGGGAGTATGATGGAGTCCTCGACTACCGAGCCCTCCCCGACCACAGCTCCGGATCCGAGTATGGAATGCTTGACTGTGCCATACACGGTGCAGCCGTTGCAGATCATGGAGTTGCTGATGTTCGCGTCAGGTCCTATGAACTGCGGCGGATACATGTTCGAGTTGCTGAAGACCTTGAAGTCCTTCGTGAATACGTCGATGTCCTCCTGCGTATCCATCAGGTCCATCTGGCTGTCGTAGTAGCTCGATACGGTACCGACGTCTCTCCAGTAGCCGCCGAACCTGTATACGATGAGCTTCCTGCCCTCTGCGAGCATCTTAGGGATGATGTCTCCGCCGAAGTCGTGTCCGGTATTCTCGGCCTCGTGATCCTCGAGAAGAGCCTTTCTCAGAGCCTCCCATCTGAAGATGTATATGCCCATCGATGCCAGATTGCTGTCCGGTTCCTTTGGCTTCTCGGTGAACTTCACGATATTGCCTTCATCATCGGCCGTCATGATCCCGAACCTGCTCGCTTCTTCCCAAGGCACCTCCTTGACGGAAACGGTGAGGTCGGCATCCTTCGCGATATGCTCGTCGAGCATTATCCTGTAGTTCATCTTGTAGATGTGGTCGCCCGAGAGTATGAGCACGTGCTCAGGGTTGTACATGTCTATGAAGTCGATGTTGTGATAGATCGCATCCGCTGTGCCCTCGTACCACTCTCCGCCGGTCTCTCCGGCGTAAGGAGGCAGTATGTGCACTCCGCCGTCAGCTACCGAAAGATCCCAGGACTCGCCGGTCCCTACGTATCTGTTCAGGATGAGCGGCTTGTACTGCACCAGGATACCGACGGTATCTATCCTCGAATTCACGCAGTTCGAGAGGCCGAAGTCGATGATGCGGTACTTGCCTCCAAACGATACTGCCGGCTTTGCGATGTTTGTCGTCAGGCGACCCAGTCTGCTGCCCTGCCCGCCGGCAAGCAGCATCGCGATGCATTTTTTCTTTTTCATGAATGATCAGCCTCCTCGTTTTATAGTTTTACTGCCTTTTATTATCCGTTTTGTGGTCCCGGTATTTCTACAGAACGTCCCAGATCTCTCTGGCGTATTCTCTGATGGTCCGGTCGCTCGAGAAGAACGACGAATTGGCGATGTTGGCAAGCGACATCTTCGCCCATCTTTCCCTGTCGTCGTATATCCTTCCCATCTCTTCCCATACCTTCACGTATGAGTCGAAGTCTCCGAGCACGAAGTATTCGTCGTTGCTCCTGATGAGAGCATCGTAGATGCCCCAGAAATCGTATCCGCAGCGCTTGAACGTACCGTCGACGAGCTGGCTCGTTATGCGGGCGAGCCTCGGGTCGCTGTCGACGCAGCCCTGTGCCGAATAGCCGCCGTGCCTGTAGAAGTTGTCCACATCGTCGGATGAGTATCCGAAGATGCAGATATTATCCATTCCGGCAAGCTGGCTTATCTCTACATTGGCCCCGTCCATGGTGCCCAGAGTGACGGCTCCGTTCATCATGAACTTCATGTTGCCCGTACCGCTGGCCTCCTTTCCCGCGGTGGAGATCTGTTCGCTTATGTCTGCCGCCGGATAGATTATCTGCGCGTTGGATACACAGAAGTTCTCGATGAATACGACCTTGATCCTCTGATTGACATCAGGATCCGAGTTGATTATGTCTGCCAGGCTGTTGATGAACTTGATGACCTCTTTGGCGAAGGCGTAGCCCTGAGCCGCCTTGCCGGCAAATACGAATGTGTAATTCTTGCCCGGAAGGTCCGGATTCTCTTTGAGCCTGTTGTAGAGGTCGAGTATCTTGAACGCATTCAGCAGCTGCCTCTTGTACGCGTGCATCCTCTTTACCTGCACGTCGAAGATGGAATCAGGATCGACCTCGATCTCCATGTTCTTTCTGATGTAATCGGCGAGCCTGAGTTTGTTCTGCCTCTTGACCGCCATGAGCTTTTCAAGGAACGCTGGGTCGTTCGCGTGGTCCTCGAGCATCTTTATCTGTCCGAATGATGTATGCCAGCCCGTGCCGATCGTCTCGTCTATGAGAGAAGCAAGGCCAGGGTTTGCCTGCATCATGAACCTTCTGTGGCTGATGCCGTTCGTCTTGTTGTTGAACTTCTCGCGGTCAAGCGCGTAGAACCTGCTGAATACCGTCTTTGTGAGTATGTCGCTGTGGAGCTCGGATACGCCGTTCACGGAGTGGCTGCCGATCACAGAAAGGTTGGCCATCCTGATCTCGTTGTCCCAGAGCGCCGAAGTCCCCTGGCTGAGCGCATGCCAGTCAGCGGTGTCTGAAGGAAGCTCCTCCTGCCAGCGTCTGTTGATCTCGTCGATGATCATGTAGATACGCGGAAGCAGCTGCTGGAAGTGAGGGATAGGCCACTTCTCGAGAGCCTCCGGAAGCACCGTGTGGTTCGTGAACGACATGGTCTTCTTTGTGATCTCCCACGCGTCGTCCCACTCGAGGCCTTCCTCGTCGATGAGGACTCTCATCAGCTCAGGGATGCACATCGTCGGATGCGTATCGTTTATGTGTATCTGTATCCTCTCAGGCAGTTTCTCCCACTCGCCCGAGCCGTAGCGGTCCTTGTACTCCTTGACGATCATGCCTATGCCGGCGGCGACCAGGAAGTACTCCTGTCTGAGTCTCAGCTGTTTGCCGATGCCGTTTGTGTCATCCGGATAGAGAATGCTCGTCAGAGCCTCGATCTGACTGCGTTCGGCCATGGCCTGGCTGTAATCGCCCGCGTTGAATGCGTCCATATCGATGGTATCGTGTACCGGCTGAGCGTCCCAGAGGTGCAGTGTATTGACGGTCCTGCCGCCGTAACCGATGATCGGAACGTCATAAGGGACAGCTCTGATCGTCGTGTAGTCGACGTGCTTGTATTCCATCTGACCGTCTTTGAATGTCCTGTCGACCTTGCCTCCGAATCTCACGATGACGGAGTCGTAAGGCTTTGCGGTCTCCCATGGATAGCCCTCGTCGAGCCATGCGTCAGGAAGCTCGATCTGATAGCCGTTTTCTATCCTCTGCCTGAAAAGCCCGAATTTATACCTCAGGCCCATGCCGTCTCCGTTGATGTCGAGGGCGGCCAGTGAATCGAGGAAGCATGCAGCCAGCCTTCCGAGGCCTCCGTTGCCGAGACCCGGATCAGGCTCGCAATCAAACAGCTCTGTGATATCGATGCCCATTTCTTTCAGGCCTTCTTCGGCCTGCTCTCTGATGCCCAGATTGAGCAGGTAGTTCTCCATCAGCTTTCCGATGAGGAATTCCATCGAGAAGTAGTATACCCTCTTCTCTTCGCCGTTCTGCTCAGCCTGTGCGGACTGAACTGCGTTTGCGCTCTCGACCGCCTCCTTGATTATGAGTTTCGCGAGTACCGTGAACCTGTCTTCGTTGTCGAGATATTCAGGTCCTCTCTCGAACATCAGCTTTGAGATATATGTGTATTCTTTCTTGAAATCTTCTTTAGTTTTTATCATCCGTTATCTTGTTTACCCTTTCTGAAATAATTGATAGTGCTTTTTTATTTCTTTTTGAAGATCGCGCCGCCGACTACCGGCATCTTGATGCGTATCGAGTACGGCATGCCGTGCATAGGCTTTTTGCGCGCTCTGACCTGTCTGGTGTTGACCCGGCCCGAGCCCGCGAACTTCACATCGTCGGAGTTTATGATCTCCTTGTAGTATCCCGGTTCAGGCACTCCGATCTCGTATTCGTCGAAGGCCTCCACTCCCATGTTGAACACGCAGATGAGAAGCTCGGCGCCTTCGCCCTTGCTCCTCCTCATATATGAAAGCACGTTCTGATACCTGTTGTCAGGATCGATCCAGGTGAAGCCCTCCCAGTCGGTATCGTTCGACCACAGAGCAGGGTGCTCCGCATATACGTGGTTGATCTCCTTTATGAACTGCTGGTACTTCGCGTGGTTCTCGTACTCCAGCAGGAACCACTCGAGTCCCTCGTACTCTCTCCACTCGATGAACTGGGCGATCTCGTGTCCCATGAAGTTGAGCTTCTTTCCCGGATGCGTCATCTGGTACATCGACAGCAGCCTTATGCCTGCGAACTGTCTCCAGATATCTCCCGGCATCCTGCCGATCAGGGAGCGCTTTCCGTGCACGACCTCGTCGTGCGAGAGCGGAAGTATGAAATTCTCGCTGTACGCGTAGGTCATCGAGAAGGTCAGCTTGTTGTGGTTGTCGCTCCTCCACGGAAAGTCGCAGGACATGTATTCGAGCGTGTCGTGCATCCAGCCCATGCTCCACTTGAAGTGGAATCCGAGGCCTCCCTTTTCAGGCGGCCATGTGATCATCGGCCAGGCCGTGCTCTCTTCGGCTATCATGCAGGCTCCCGGCACCTGAGTGCCGACCATGTAGTTCAGCTCCTTCAGGAACTCGATCGCTTCGAGATTGCCTTCGTCGCCGTATTTGTTGAACTTCATCTTCGACCTGTCGGATACGCCGAAGTTGAGGTAGAGCATGCTGCTCACTCCGTCGACCCTGATGCCGTCGGCATGGTACTCCTCTAGCCAGAACATGGCGTTCGAATACAGGAAGCTCCTCACCTGAGGCCGCGCGAAGTCGAACTTGTATGTTCCCCAGTCAGGATGTATCTCGCTCTCATAGAGCTTGCCGCCGTTGAAGTCTCTGAGGCCGCAGTCGTCCGGGCAGAAGTGTCCCGGCACCCAGTCGAGTATGACTCCTATGCCCGCCCTGTGGAATGCATCGACCAGAGCCTTGAATTCCTTAGGGCTTCCGTTTCTGGCGGTCGGCGCATAATAGCCCGTCACCTGGTAGCCCCAGGACGCATCGAGAGGATGCTCCATGACAGGCAGCAGCTCGACATGGGTATATCCCATCTCCTTCACGTAAGGCACGAGCTGTTCGGCGAGCTCCTTGTATGAGTAGAAGCCGTTCTCGCCTTCGTAGCGCTTCCACGAGCCGAGGTGGCATTCGTAGATGTTCATAGGCGAAGTGAAGAGATCTGTCTGACTTCTCTTTTTCATCCAGGCGGAGTCTTTCCACCTGTAGCTGAGGTCTGTGACCTTCGAGGCTGTGCCCGGCCTGAGCTCGGCTCCGAACGCGAACGGGTCTGCCTTGAGTATATGCCTGCCGTCATAAAGCTCGATGTCGTACTTGTAGCAGTCTCCGGCCTTTGCTCCCGGAATGAAGCCGGTGTAGATGCCGGTCTCCCCTATCTGATCCAGGCACGCAGCCTCGTCCCATTCGTTCCATCCGTTGAAATCGCCCGGGACTCTCACGGCTTTTACATCCGGTGCCCATACAGTAAACTGAGCGCCCCCATCCTCGATGTGAGCGCCGAAGGTCCTGTACGCATGATAAAGCTTGCCGTTGTTGTAAAGATAGATCAGCTCATCGCTGAGCATTTCTCTGGTTTTTCCCATTTTTCTTACCTGCTTCCGTGATCCGGACCGTTAAAATTCAACGTATATATCGCCGTCTTCATCCAGCTGTGCAGACTGTCCCTGCTGCTGAGGCTGTGAAGGCTGCTGCGGGGCATACTGACGCGCATGCTCCTGCTGCGGCTGCACCGGCTGCTGCGCCTGGTGCAGGACCTGCTGACGCTCCGGCGACTGCTGCAGTGGCTGCTGGAAAGTCTGCGGGGCGGCATTGACCGGAGGAGCTTTATAGAATCCCGATCTGTAGTCTTCTTTCGACATCTTGTTGATCGTCCAGATCGCCGCGATGTAGAGCAGTACTACGAAAACCAGCAGCGGGATAGTGCCGCGGTCTCCGAGGAAAGCGAAAGTATCGTACACGCCGTGGATGCACATCGGCACCAGCAGCGCGAGCAGAGTCCACTTGAAGACCGGCTCTCCTGTAAGGCTGGCCTTCTTGGAATATGAATAGAACACGCCCATGAACACTCCGCAGAACGCGTGCAGAGGGATAGCCGTGAACGCTCTTACTATAGCAGTCGCAAGGCCGTAGCTCGCAACGTACAGGATGTTCTCATAGATCGCGAACCCCACCGCAGCGGACACGCCGTAGACGATGCCGTCGAAGCGGTAGTTGAAGCCCGTGTATCTCCAGGAGCCAAACCTCGTCGCGAGATATTTGACCGTCTCTTCGACAAGGGCCGCCATCAGGAAGGACTGTACGAGCGCATTCTGGACCGAACCTTCCGGATATTTCGGCAGAAAAGCGCTTTCAGCCTGCTCGAGGGCCGCCGCAACGATGCAGGATATGATGCCGAATATGACCAGCCTGACGATCAGCTTCACAGGCTCCTTCTCGACCTTGTCCTTTTTGTATACGTAGATTATGAGCAGTAAGCCCGGGATGATGGCCAGTGCCATCAGATTGGTATCGAGATACATTATGATCCCCTTTCTGTGTCAGTTTATTACCGTTTCTTTGCGGATCTCAGCGGATCCCAGCCTATAGTTTATGCCGGTTGTTCTTGTAGAGCAGCAGTATGTACCATATGCATAATGCCACGAGCACGCCGCCGGTGAGCTTCAAGAGTATCATGGTATGCTCCTTTCTCTGTCAGTATATCTCTCTGATGCCGCCGCTTACGAACTCGTCGTACAGCTTTTCGAGGTTCCTGATCTGTTCGCGGAGCTCCGCTCCGTTGTCTGTGTCTCTGATCAGGAGTCTCTCAGGCACCGTGTGCACCAGATGCATCACCGGTCTGTGG
>JAFRFA010000146.1:0-2297 GCA_017434585.1 Mogibacterium sp.
CGCTGATGCTTGCAAACATTCGCGAGATACTCGTCATCAGCACACCTGAAGACACTCCTAGGATCGAGGAGCTGCTGGGAGACGGTTCTAAGTTCGGAGTCGAGCTCTCGTACGCGGTTCAGGCAAAGCCTGAAGGACTCGCTCAGGCTTTCACGATCGGACGTGAATTCATTGGAGATGAACCTTGCGCTATGGTGCTCGGCGACAATATCTTCTACGGAAACGGTCTCAATCACAAGCTTGGAAGCGCCCGCGAGGATGCAGAGGCAGGCAAGGCCACGATCTTCGGTTACTACGTAGAAGACCCAAAGCGCTTCGGCATCATGGAGTTCGAAAGAAGCGACGACCGCAATGAGTCGTGCAAGGTCCTCTCGGTCGAAGAGAAGCCTAAGCAGCCTAAGAGCAACTACGCCATAGTCGGCCTGTACTTCTACCCGAAGGGCGTGAGCGGCATGGCAGACAGAGTGCAGCCGTCGGCAAGGGGCGAACTCGAGATAACGACCCTCAACGACATGTACCTGAAAGAGGGCAGGCTGAACGCCCAGCTCCTCGGACGAGGCTACACATGGATGGATGCCGGCACATTCGACAGCCTGCAGAAGGCTACTGACTTCGTCAGCATGATCGAGCAGTACCAGGGCATGACGATCAGTTCGCCTGAAGAGATCGCCTATCATATGGGATGGATAGATGACGAGATGCTCGCAAAGAGCGTCAGACGTTACGGCAAGAGCCCGTACGGCGAAAGGCTCAAGGCAGTACTCGAAGGAAAAGTTGTGATTTAAGGGAGACAGAATGGAAAAAACAGTAGCATTCATCGGCGCGGGAAGCTTCGGCACCGCGCTTTCAACTATAGTCGCAGGCAAGGGCTGCAGAGTGAACATCTACGGCAGGAACGCCGAGCACCTCAGGAACATGGAGCTCGCCAGGGAGAACAGAGACTATCTGCCGGGAGTCAGGCTCGAGGGGGACTATCACTTTTATAATGACATGACAGAAGCGCTCAAAGATGCCGGCTACATCGTGTTTTCGGTGCCGGCCCAGGCGTTCAGGAGCGTCATGAAAGAAGCCGCACCGCATATAAAGAAGGATGCACTCGTGATGAACATCGCGAAGGGTATCGAGCAGAAGACCCTGAAGCGCATGTCCGAGGTCGCTGCAGAGTACTTCGATCTCGACAGATATGTATGTCTTTCCGGACCTTCACACGCGGAGGAAGTCGGACGCGGCATACCTACAGCGGTATCCGTATCTTCGGTAAGCGATGCAGCAGCTGACGAGATGGCGGATCTTTTCACGACCAACAGGTTCCGCATATACACGAACGAAGACCTGCTCGGCATCGAGCTGGCGGGATCGATAAAGAACGTCATGGCCATCGGATCCGGTATCATCGACGGCCTCGGCTACGGCGACAATACGAGAGCCGCGATGATCACAAGGGGTCTCGTAGAGATGACAAGACTCGGAGTGAAGCTGGGCGCTAGACCGGAAACATTCTCGGGTCTTTCGGGAACAGGCGATATGATAGTCACCTGCACCAGCATGCATTCCCGTAACTTCCGCTGCGGCCGTATGATCGGACAGGGACTGGCCCCGGAAGAAGCCATGAAGCAGATCGGCATGGTTGTCGAAGGTATATTCACCGCAGAAGCCGCGGTCGAGCTCGCGGACAGAGCCGGAGTCGAGATGCCAATAGCAAAAGCCATTTACGATGTCATCAAAGGCAATATAAAGGTCGATGCCGCCCTCGAGACTCTCATGGGAAGACCGAGAAAGTCCGAGCTGAAGGATAAATAAAGCGGAGGAGCCGGACCTTGATGATCAGCGCATGCGGAGCCTCGCACAAAGGCAATGTAAGAAAAAATAACGAAGATAATATATATGTTGACGGCATGTTCCGCCATGACCTGTCAAGAGACAACGTCCTTTTCCGCAGCAGAAGAGAGACATCGCCTCATGTTTTTGCTGTGTTCGACGGACTGGGCGGAGAAGCATGTGGAGAACATGCCTCGCTTGTCGCGTCTATGGGACTGAGGGCGATGGAGGACAGAAACGCTGCCGGAGATATCAACACATATATCAGGACGACCCATAAAACGATCATCAAAGAATCGCTATACATGGACGCCCGTAATATGGGCACTACTGGAGCAGGTGCAGTGATCTCCGGTGATCAGGCGACCATCTGGAACGTCGGGGACAGCAGGGTATATCTGTTCAGAAACGGGGATCTCACGCAATTGTCCAGAGACCACAGCGTGGTCCAGATGCTGATCGACAGGGGAATCATCCCG
>JAFRFA010000019.1:0-5175 GCA_017434585.1 Mogibacterium sp.
AGTATCTTTTCACGCTCTTCTGGTGTAATATGTTTGTAATGACTCATAGTGCCTCCTGGTATTTGGATGTCTTCGCAAACACCATTGTACCAGAACTATGGGTCGTTATTTTATTTGTTGCACTTAGAGTGTAAATTCAAGGATAAAAAAGGAGCCAATGAAGGAATACTGTTTCCCACACTGCCTCCAGGTTCTCTGGTCAGCTATTAATTATTTACATCAGTAATAATAGGATTAGTTATTCTTAATTCTAAAATAGTTATCACAAATCGTCAAATCAGGATGGGCGATAAATCGGCAGATGTATATTGAAAATGCAAATACTGACGTCATCTCCCCTGCGCGTTTTTCTATCATTCAGCCGGAAACGCAAAGTCGATCTCTTCTATGGCTTTGCTGCCTTCCCTGACTATTATATCCCCGTCCCATTCGCCCGTGAGTAACTTGCACATCGGCTCGTTGCCTCCCGGCACGACATTTCGCTCAAGCCCGAAGCGCTCTGCGCATTCGGCTGCGTATTCCATCACCGGCTCCATCTCGTAGCAGCCGGTGTCTATGACCGTCACACTACTGTACGATGCCAGCATGATCTTCATGAGCTTGTCCGCCTTGCGTTTTCCGTACTTCGACAGATAGCTCTCGAACATGTCGAGCAGGGCCCCCTCGTCTTTTGTCCAGCCTCCTGTCAGGTACATGTGGCCGGCGCTCAGGTAATTGCGTCTGTCTCTTTTGCCTGTACAGAGCATCATGTTGACACAGTCGTCGAAGCGAGGCATCGCGAGCACCGCTCTTTCCGTATGCCAGCCTACAGCCCCGTTGCCGCAAAGGCCGTATGCGAGCATGATGAGATCGGCTCCTTCGCTCTCCGCTCTGCTGATCTCGGCCTGGATGACCTCGCGCAGCCTGTCGGGATCGTTGTGATGCCCCCTCTCCTGCCACCATATCTCCATGTCCTGTATTTCATAACGATCGAAGACAGCGTTTATCTCGTCCTCGATCATCGAACACGCTATGAGTATCTTTTTTTTATACAGCGACAGATCCAATATGAACTCCTTATTTCAGAACTATCTCTCTGAATCTTCCGTTAGCGAGTTTTACTCCGATGTTCTTTATGCAGACCTGCCCGGCGAGCTTCACTTTGCCCTTCATCTGCAGCATGGCCTGAAGGAAGTCTGTCCCCGAGTCCAGCTGATGATCCCTGAACTCCCCGAACCCCGTGTCGATAACTGCGTATGTAAACTTAGGGCACAGCAGGAAGATGCAGCTGTCGTCCATGAGTTCTTCGACCTTCTTAAGGAACGGATGGTAGAAGTCCTCCACTCCATGCGTTATGAACTTCGGTCCCAGGAGCTCAGGCGCTCCGGCCGAATCGGAAAAGATGAATATATCCACCCCGGCTTCTTTGCCCGCTTTTATGTAGGCGAGCAGATCATTGCTCAGCTTATTGAGCACCTTCTTCATTCCTTCCGGATCTTTTCTGTATGCCTTGAAGACCTTTCTCGGCTCCATCAGGGCATTCAGCATGGTAAAGGGACCTGTCACCTCGAGACATACAGTCTCGCCTTCTGCCTTCAGCTTTGCGCAGGCGTCGAGCACCTCTGCCATCCTTCCCCTCGTCACATCGACATCGGGAAGAGCGAGCACGTCGTCGCAGCTCTCGCAAATAGGGTCCTTAGCTCGCGGGCCTGTATTGGCATCGCCGTAGTTCAGCACAGCTCCCATTGCCTCCGCTTCCACAGTGCGGCAGAAAGGCAGAAGGCAGAAGTCCGCCTTGTCATGAGCCTTTATCGCCTTTGCAAGAGTCTGCATGGTATCGCTGTGCATGTAGGCATCCGGAAACTCCAGTCCGAGTCCGTCCGTGACCTCGGCGCTGATGCCGACCGAATTCGAATATGTGCATTTGTATTCTCTTATCTCACTCATTGTCTGTTGCCTTTTGGTTCTCAACCAGGAGCGAAGCTCCATCAAGCTCGCTTGGTTGGAGCGAGCGACGCCGTACTTATCGGAGGAGCTCAGCCTCCGGAGATCAATGCTTCCGACTTTACGGCAACGCCGTTTGATCCGAGGGAAGCATTTACAGACGACGGGAGCTTCAGCTCTTGAGATCGTCAGTCGGGGATTGTGACCCGCCACTGACGATAGAATATGGACTCCGCCGCCTACTCCGTTGAGGCGGAGGACATCCGGCGTCTGTTATATGAACGGGTCATCCATAAGAGGGTCCGTCCGTCTGATATCTTTGAGGCTGTCCAGCAGCAGCGCCGTTATCTCGACCCTGCCCGATGCGGCCGATCTGTCCAGATATTCCTTCATGGCCTCTTCATCCACCAGCCCGCGGGACAGCATATATCTGACCGCTCCTGTGCTCCTTCTGTTGACCGCAAGATCAAGGAGCGACTTCTGCCTCCCGGATACGAAGCTGTCGACGGGGCCGGGGTCTCCGTCCGCATCGTCTCTTCCTCCGTCCGCATGCTCCTCCATATAGGTGAGCACAGCGGTGTACTTCGCCGAAGGCGGTAGTATGTCCAGCTGCTCCGGGCAGATGTGTATCGCCCTGAGGTTTCTGCATCCGCTTAGAGACGTCCTGGCCGCCTCCTCCAGTGAGCGGGGCAGCCGTATCTCAGTCAGAGAATGGCAGTTCTCGAACATGTCCGTTCCGAGGGTCTTCGTTCCTTCCGGCAGCTTCACGCTCCTGAGCTGCCAGCAGTTCTGGAAGAGGCCCGCGCCTGTCCTGTCCAGCTTCTCCGGAAGTCTTATCTCGCGGAGCGCGTAGCAGTTCATGAACGCGTAGTTGCCGATCTCTCTAACAGAATCCGGGATATACAGCTTCTCGAGCCCGTCCGCGCCCGCAAAGGCCAGCTCGCCTATGCGCTTCGTTCCCTCCGGCACGGCGAACTCTCTGCCCTCATTTTCGTATTTCAAAAAATCCCCGTTACTCATCCGCAAAAGTCTTTACTGTCCTGAGCACCTGCTGCACGTTGTTCAGAGGCGAGCCCATTCCGAGGCCGCAGGCCGGGGATATTATGTCCGAACCGTTGCTGTACGCGGCTCTTGTGAGCTTGTCCACCGTGTCCTCGTTCTGGTTTTCGATCGCGAATGTGCTCACATTGCCCATTATCACCTTATCAGGAAGGTTCTTCTTCGCCTCTCTCAGCGATACCACGGCGTCGAAGCTGAACGCGTCGCTATGTATCTTCGCGACCTTGTCGTACACCGACTTCATCTGCCCGCAGATGTGGACTATGATCCTGGCACCCTTCGCCTGTACGGCATCGACAACCTGATTTATGTATGTTACGGCGTATTCATCGAAGAACTTAGGCCCCAGTATCTCGCCCGTGCCGCTCGGATCAGACATCGCGATCACGTCGGCTCCGGCATCGATCATCACGAGGGCGAACCTTATGAGGTCGTCCGTCACGAACTGCATGTACTCGTGCGTAAGCTCTCTCTTCTGTCTCATCTGCTTGTAGTATCTGGTCGGCTCGCATACAGAGCTCGCTACGCTGACAGGCCCTACGATGTTGCCGATGATAGGCACGTCCTTCGTCTCCGCCTTCAGCAGCCTGATTGCGTCCAGAGTCACTTTCGCCCTGCCGGCATCCAGATCCATCGGCGTGAGTTTTTTGTAATCCTCCACTGTGTCGATGGCGTAGCCCGTCACATGCGGTTCGAACAGCTGGGTCCCCATAGTGCAGGTCGCGCCGAGCGCTTCGGCCTCGACAGTCATGCAGAAAGGCACTCCGTAGTTCTCGAAGCAGTCGTTGTCGTATATGGCCTTCGCGAGGTCAGCCATCATGCGAGCGTCGGTGTGAGCTTCAGGCAGGTATACCCCGCACACGTCCTGGAGGGCCTTGGTGACCATGTTCATCATGCCGCCCGGGCAGATGCAGGCAGGTCTGTCGGCCTTCATTCCCGAGAGTATTTTTATGAGTCTTTCATTTGCTGTAGTCATCGCTTTTCCTCTTTTATCTGAACGAAGGGAATATCAGGCACTCGGAGAGCAGCCTCTCGTAGTTTTCAGTCGCGCCGAGCTCAAGGTAGTCCATGTCGTGCGCGAGCTCTTCCATCTCTCTTTTCACCTTCGAAGACATGAGCGCCATGTACGCCCCGGTCTTTGAAGTGTTGCCCACGTACTCGATGCGGTCCTCGACCTCGAACGGAAGTATGCCCGTTCCGGTTATGCTGTCTGCAGGCAGGTGTGCGCCGAACTGGCCCGCGATGAGGACCCTGTCCAGATCCTCCATCCCGATACCGGCCTTGTTCATCAGCGCCATGAAGCCCGAGAGTATTGCTCCCTTGGCGAGCTGCACCTGCCGCACATCGCCCTGTGTTATGTACAGAGGCTCGTCTCCTTCTGTCATCCTGAAGGAGCGCTTTCCCTCTTCATCCACTTCTATATACTGCGATCTGTAATCGTCAGCATCGAACTTGTCCGCCTTGACGAATGCTCCCGTCTTGCGCACTATGCCTGTTCTGAGCAGCTCCTTGGTAACGGTGAGTATGCCGCTCCCGCATATGCCGGCCGGCTCGCAGCCGCCTATTATCCTGAGCTCGAGCCCGTCTTCGCCGATATGGATATCTTCGATGGCTCCCTCGGCCGCGCGCATCCCCGAGCTGATGTTCATCCCCTCTAGCGCTGGCCCTGCAGCGCACGAGCAGGACATCAGTTTTCCGTCAGCCGCAAGCACGATCTCGCCGTTGGTGCCGATGTCTATGAACATCACATTGCCCTTCCGGTGCCTCAGGTCGCAGACGTATGCACCTGCGACTATATCCGCTCCTATGTATGCGGATACCGAAGGCAGGCAGTAGAGCCTGGCTCCCGGAGCGGCTTTGAGCCCGATGTCCGAAGCCTTCACGTCCTTTGCCCTTGCGAACACCGGAGCGAAAGGAGCCTTTCCTATAGGTCTGGCATCCACTCCCATAAGCATGTGCATCATCGTGCAGTTGGCGCCGACGGTCACCTCATATATCTGATCCTGCGTCAGCCCGTGCTCGTCGCAGATGGACTTCACCATCTTGTTGATCGATCCGACTATGGCCTTCTGGAGCTTGCCGCGCCCGTCCTCAGGGTTCTCTATCTCGTAGGTGATCCTTGTCAGGACATCGAGCCCGAAGAACTTCTGAGCGTTGATCTCGGATGCATGTCCGAGTTCCTCGCCCGTAAGC
>JAFRFA010000147.1:0-7966 GCA_017434585.1 Mogibacterium sp.
CTTTTCGTCTGTATTTCACCACCATGATCAGGTGATAATACAGCAGATATACTGAATGCTGATTATGGTCAAGTTCTCTCATCAGGTTGTCCTCTTTGCCTCTTCGACTGAGTTGTTTTCCTGACCTGATTATATCACCTTTCACGTCCTCGAACAAGCGTTCGCATTGTATTCCCTTTTTCTTTCACACCCCTCCTCACGGCCGTTCGTGGTCCGTTGCAAACTTTTCCTCTTTTTCTTTTTCCGATCGCTCGCATGCAAGGGCGGGTCGCCAGGATGGGTGGGCTTGAAGCGAGCGATCCTCAGCAATTCATCCCGCCACCTACGTTAACGTTGAGGATGGGGGATTTCTTGCTAGTCGATGTTAAATGAAACAGGCCCCATCATCACGATGAGACCTGTTGCTATGATATTGATTTGTGTATGTGTTTATGGCTCGCCTATCACGTGGCCCATGAAGTACGGCAGCTGCTTTCTCCACCACGGCCAGTCGTGATTTACATCGTAGCCCCAGTAGTCGGCCCAGTGTTCTATGCCCTTTTCGTTCAGCACCACGTCGAGCTCGTTGAGGTCTTCTCTCATCTCATCCTCCCAGGCGCCCTGTCCCGAGCAGAATATGATCGCGCTCCTCCTGTAAAGCTCCATCCACGGATGGTCTTCAGGCATGCCGCGCATGAACTCTATAGGCGAGTTCGCGTATGTGAGATCGTCCTTGTATTCATGGAAGAAGTAGTTCGTGTCGTATAGTCCGCTCAGGGCTATCATGCCGCAGAACAGATCCGGACGGCGGAAGAAGAAATTAGCCGCATGCGTCGCTCCCATGCTGCAACCCGTCGTAAGAGCTCTCTCACCTTCGCCGAGGTACTTTGGCATGAGCTCGTCTGTAACGTAGTGGAACCATCTCTCCTGCTGCTCGAGCCTGTATCTCTCGTCCTGGCCTTCGGCAGACCATGTCTCTTCGTCTATGCTGTCCACGCAGAGAACTCTGAGCTTGCCCGATTCTATCCACGGCGCGATCGTATCGATCATGCCGAAATTCCTGAAGTCATATGTGTGGCCGTTCTGAGGCGCGAATGCCACGACCCATCTGCCGCTGTCTCCGAAGACCGCGTGCTCCATGTCCCTGTCGAGTATCCAGCTGTATTCCTTGTGATAATAATCGTTCATCTTCTTTCTCCTTATGCGTGCTCAGTGACGAATCGGTTGAATTCATCTACCTCTTTTTGCGTCTTCAGTACTACTGTATACATCTGATTGCCCATGGCTCCCGACAGGACATCAGGCATGCGCTCGCACATCTTCATGCAGTCCCCGTATTTTTCGAGCACTTCCTCGTGGCTGTGTTTGTACTGATGCATGTCCTTTCTCGATGCGTAGGCGCAGAACTGGTCGCCTCCTATGTCCGGAAGGCGCCTCTCGTTGTACGCCGCCATCTCGGCCCAGATCTCGTATACATCGCAGTTGTGCGCGTAGTTCATCATATCCGGCGTGTAGCCTCCGGCAGGCCTCATATTGACCTCGAGTCCGACGAAGTCCCCGACCTCTCCGAGGTTCTTTCTCGCCTCCGACAGGCAGAAGAACTCGAAGTGCACGTATCTGCTCTTCACCTTGAAGGCCTTGAGGGCCTTTCTTCCGTACTCCTTAAGCTGAGGCGGCACCTCAGGCGTCGTGTAGTAGGTCATCTCTATGCCCTTGTTGACAAGATCCGCTATCGACGGAGGGAACCAGTTCGAGCTTTCGAAGAGGACGTTCGCGTCCGCATCGCATATCGCGTCGTACGACCAGATATTGCCGTTTACGAACTCCTCCATCACGTAAGGATGCTCAGGAAGGTTGCTGTAGAACCACTCGAGGTCCTTTTCGTTTTCGAGCTTCCATGTGTCTGCCGCTCCGACTCCCACATCAGGCTTTACTATGACGGGAAAACCTCCGATCTCATCGAGGAATTCCCTCGCGGCGGCAATGTCCGTCACCTTGTGGTTCCTGGCGGTCGGTATGCCGGCCTCCTTGTATACCGGTTTCATCGCCGACTTGCTCTTCCAGAGCGCGAGCTCGTCCGGCTGCACGCCGGTGGTGATGTTGAAGTCCTCTCTAAGACGGGCATCCTGCTCGAGCCAGTACTCGGTGTTCGATTCGAGCCAGTCGATCTTTCCGTGTCTGAACGCCAGATACGCCACAGCGCGGTACATCTGGCCGTAGTCCTCCATGTTGTCTACTTTATAGTATTCAGTCAGCGCAGCCTTCAGAGGTTCCTCGAGGCTGTCATACGGAGCATCTCCTATCCCGAGCACGTTGACGCCGTTGTTCTTCAGTCTGTCGCAGAACTGCCAGTACGTGTGCGGGAAATTCGGTGATATGAATATGAAGTTCATCTCTATTGTCCTTTCTCCTTGCTGTCTTTCAGGCTCATCTTACGGAGCATATCCGGTATATCTTGTATATCCGGCATCTCCGGTCTTTCCGTTCCGTCCTTTATTACAAATCTGTCGAAAAGCATCAGGAATCCCGGAAGCACGAAGAGCACCGCTGCGAGTGAGCACAGCGTGCCTCTTCCGAGCAGCAGGCCCACCTGCGCGATCATGCCCTGTGACGAGAATATCGACAGCAGGAACCCGATAACGGACAGGGTCAGGCCCGATGTCAGTATGGATACCGTATTGTCTTTTATGGTCTGAACGATGCTCTCACTCGGAGCAAGCCCGAGGACTTTCCGGTTCTCGGTGTAGCGCTGCGTGAAGAGTATGGCGTAATCCACCGTTGCTCCGAGCTGTATCGGACTGACTATGAGATAGGATATGTAAAACAGTGTCGATCCGGTAATGAAGGATATAGACATGTTGATCCATATCGCGGTCTCTATGATCATAACCAGTATGAACGGCAGTATTATGCTGCGCATGGTGACCACCAGTACCGCAAAGATCGCCAGTACTGCTATGATATTCACCCGCAGCCTGTCGCCGGTCACGACGTGTTTGAGGTCATTGTTCACGACCCCGGAGCCTGTCATGTAATATTTTCCCGGGAAATGTTTATTCGCTACATCCTGTACGTGCTCTACAAGATCGAAGGCATCTTCGCTCTCCGGAGGCACCGCTACCGTGAGCACGAGCCTGTCGTAGTTTTCTGACCTGAGCTGGCCGGTCAGATCTTCAGGCAGCATGTCCGACGGAAGAGACATCCCCATGAAGGATTCAGGCGAAAGTATCGACGTGATGCGCTCGTCATCCCTGAGCTCTCTGATCATCGCCCTTTCCTTGCCTTCTTCGCCCCGCGGCACCATGATAACGTATGTATCCGCGTCCCCGAACAGCTCTCTCATCTCCCGCTGGTCATGTCCCACTCTGGTCTCAGGACCGTACATGTTCGATCCCCCGTACCAGAATGAATTCTGCTCGCTCATGATGAACGACGGGATTATGGCGATCGTGAATACGATCATCATCGGCACAGTGACTCTGAGCACGAGTCTCCCCAGGCCTTCGAACGAAGGCATGAAGGAGCGGTGGGCAGTCCTCTCCATCAGACTGTATGTGCCGAGTATGACTCCCGGCATGAAAGTGAGTGTGACGAGCAGGCATATCGCAACACCCTTCGACAGCGCGAGTCCCAGATCCCTGCCTATGAGGAACTTCATGGTGGTGAGCGCAATGAAGCCTATGACGGTCGTAAAGCCGCTCGATAATATGGACGATGAAGAGAGTGTCAGCGCCTCTACCATCGCCTCCTCCGGATCGGAGTGCACTTTACGGCACTCTTCGAAGCGGTGTATCAGGAAGATCGAGTAGTCGATCGCGACTGCCAGCTGGAGCATCACGCCCGTAGCGCTCGTCAGGAAGGATATGGTACCGAATATCAGGTTCGTCCCGGCGTTTATGACGACGGCGATCAGCAGACCGAGCGCTATGATCAGAGGCTCGATCCATGATGTGGTGGTGAGGGTCAGAACGATCATCAGGAGAAGCATTCCCGCAATGGTTATGACGATGCCTTCTTTTATCGTGCTTTCAGCTGCCACCGCGGTGATCACCGCGTTCCCGTTAAGATGGCCTCTGTCGCCTACGATCTCATACAGCTGAGGAACGACATCATACTGCTTGTCCTCATCTATCGTCAGCGTCAGCAATGCGTTCCCGTCCTTGTAGTACATCTCGGATACGCTGTCCGGCAGCATGTCTTCCGGAATGCTCACAGGGAGATACGTATCCAGCCATGTCACGCTGATGACTCCGTCTATCGCCTCGAACTTTTCTCTGTATTCCTTGACCTCCTGCCTGTTCACATCACGCAGCACTATGCGGGCATTCGGCATGTCGCCGAACTCCTCGCGCATAACCTTCAGCGATTTTGTGGAGTTATAGTCTTTCGGGAGATAGTTGATCGTGTCATAGTTGACTTTCACTTTAGGGTACATAAAAGCACTGGCTACTGTTAACACAGCAAACAGTATCATTATAGCCTTGCGGTATTTGACTACGTCCGAGTAGAACCGCCGCTTCATTGTTCCCTCTCAGCGCTGCCGCCCGATGTTTCTTCTTTGCGGAACTTCCAGTACGAGATGCCTATGGCAAGAGCGCCGCACGGCAGTATCATGAAGCTGGTGGCGGAACTGAGCGCCGGTACCAGGCAGAACAATACGCTGATCATTACAAGCGGCGGCAGAGCTATGCCGAGGTTGCCGCGGAAGTACTTATATGCCAGGGCGCCGAAAAGAGCCGGCACCACCTGCTCAAATGCTGGCTGGAGCACAGGAGATCTGAGCACAGGCTGGAGCGGTATGAGAAGCGCTACACCTATCGCCAGCACGAGGATAGTCACAAGCGAGGATGTGGCTATCGAAAGTGTTGAAATGATCTCGTTTTCTGCTGTACCGGTCTTTGTGCCGGCGATGTCCCTTGACGTGACGGCACACGGTATCTTGAGGTTTACGAGATTGCCGGTAATAAAGGCAAGGTAGCTGCCTCCGGCGCCGAGCATCGGCGTATATATGAGGTATTCCACTACGCCGCTTATCATCCATACCAGTCCTACGGCAAGGAAGGCCCTGGCCGCAGCGCTGAGGTTCGGCAATGCTCCGAGATAAGCGCCTATCACAAAAGGCGCTCCCAAAAGCAGTATGATAGTGACCGTGTTGCATATCCTGCCGATCACATGTGTACGTTTATTGAAGCTTTCAAACAGCTTGTTCTTTTCACTCTCTGTCATGTCGCCGCCCCCTTTCACACCATCGGCGCAAGCAGTATCGCTGCAGCCATAGCTATGAGCATGCTTCCGCAAATGGAAAAGCTCTCTATCCATACCATATTTTTCTTTTCTTTGAGCCATATGAACACCGCCATCGCAGCGGCAGCCACTATGGCTACGGCAAGCGGCAGCCAGTTTCCGGTGAAGGTGAACAGGCCGTTTTCGGAAACTATCTCTCCGATGTAGCTTCCGATATATGCGCTCACAAGACCTATGAACATAGCCGTAATAGCCATGTCTCCGAAGCCTCTTGTGAAGATGTTGTCCTTGCGCTCTCCCTTTTCGTTTGTCTCAGTGAGCTTGCCCGAATACTTCTTTGTGAAGAATACGCTGAGAAGCGGTCCCCATATGATGCACACGCTCATCAGCAGGCATATCGTGCTGAAGCTGCCGGCAGTCATCTGCGCGGCAGAAAGGCTGCTCATGCCTGTCGCCTCAGCGGCCGCCGAAGCGACCTGAGTCTCATAGTGCAGGGCTCCTATCACGGACAGCCTGAGCCACGGCCACGGTACTCCGAGGCTTCCGGACAGCGCTATCACGCCCAGAAGTATCGCAAGCGCAGGCAGTACTGTGAATGATGCGCTCGAGATGATCACCCTTTTCAGCTTTGCGCGATCCATACCGATCGCCAGTCCGGCCCGGTACGCGCGCATAAGAAATACGACACAGACTACGGCAATAAATGCGATGATGCTGCCGCATACCATGTACATAAACGGAGAATTCAGTTTATCCATCAATTCCATTCCGTTCACCCAACTCCCTTTCTGATCAGTTTTCTTCAACGTCTTTGCGTGCCCTGCTCCGGTCCGGATCTCCCATTTCGTGCAGGACCTCGACAGCCATCATTATCTTGGCGACATGCCGCGTATCGCCTTTCAGAGCGAACTGGTAATACTCGCCGTCGTAGTAAAAATGGTTCGCGTCCAGTTTCGTAGTCAGCGTAGCGCTCGGCATGCGAGCGATATCGAATGTGAACTCCGCCTCTTCGCCGAACTTTGTGCCCTTATAGCGCATTGTCCCGCGGTCAAGCGTGAGCTGCCCTTCTCCGGCATGTATATAGCGGCCCTTGCTGAGGTCTTCAAGGTTCAGCACGAGATAATCCACATCCTCATGCATCACGAAGTCCTCATTGCTGACTTCTTCAGCTATGACATCACGCTGCCAGCGGCTCCACTCGTCTATCCTCCTGAATGGAAAGTCAGCGCTGCCCTCAGGTAAGAGGTTGTAATGCTCATCGATCCTGACGGAGCTGCCGCAGCTGCATACCAGCCTGTCTCCGTCCACCTTCATGGCAAACTGCTTTTTGCAGCGCGGGCATACGAAAAGCAGGTTGTCGAGGCCGTGGGCCAGCGGCACCTTCCCTTTGTAGCTGAACTGATGCTCTTCGTTCCACGCGAAGTCGTTGTACCTGAACTTCCCGAGAAAGCGCGAGTACAGATCTTCTTCAGACATATCCTTCAGCTCTTCTTTTGTGAACAGCATGTCGATACGGTATTCGATCCTGCCCTTGCGCTTATGTGTGTCGAAGCGCGGATTGCTCAGATAGGCTCCGTGGCTGGTGCACAGCACGGTGTCCATGTCCAGCTTCTTTATGAGCCTTGCCGTAGCAGGATGGATAGGCTGCGTCGTTCCGTCCAGGGACTGTATCCCCTCCGGGAAGAGCAGAAATGACGCGCCTTTTTTGTGGAGGCGCATCAGCTGCCGCATCGCTTTCGAGTCCGGCTCATAAAGCGCCTTCAGTATGACTCCGTCCTTCAGCATGAGCCGGTACATGACCGGTATGAGCACGTTATGCAGGCTCATGACAGCATTAGGCTGTATGAACGGATATGCAGCACTCACGTAATACGGGTCGTCCGTTGACGCGTGCTGAGCCAGTATGAGGACCTGTCTGCCCCTCATACGGCTTTTGTCAAAGCCGTAAGTGATCTTTGCAGGACGTGTCAGTGTGCTGAGTCTCATGATCGTTCTGGTAAGCTTCGCTGCGCTTACCACCGGAAGATCCGGCTTGTATTCTTCGAGCATCTCGCCCGGCGTTTTAATTTTCGATCTGATAAATTCTGCCGGATTCATTTCAGTCCCCCCTATCCGTCAGTTTTTCATACGTCAGTTGACACTATCCCGTCAGTATATGTGTCAAAAAAGAGATTGAGGCCTCAGCTCTTGAGGCGTCAATCTCTTAGTCTTGGTGGCCTATATTGGACTTGAACCAATGACCTACAGGTTGTCACCCTGTCGCTCTCCCAACTGAGCTAATAGACCTTATCGCTGTCGCCTATTGTAACACCAACGACAGCTAAAATCAATCCTCTAGTGCCTTCTTTGCAAGTTTATCTGCAAGTTCGTTGTATTTGTTGCCCGCGTGGCCCCTTACCTTGACGAAGCTGATCTCGATTTCCTTTCTGGATTCGGCCACATAATCACTGTAGCCGCGCGTCAGTTCGTTGTTTGCCTTCCATTTTCCGTCGGCCCAGGCTCCTATACCCTCGTAGTCGTGATATATCACGACCTTTTTTACGCCGTTGGCCCTGCACCAGTCGATCGCGAGCTTCGACCCCATGACCTCGCCGGCCACGTTCCGCTGCTGTGCGGCATCGGCATCATCGAAGGCAGCTTTCAGCTCTGTCGTCTCGCTGTTTCCGTCCGCATCGGTCTCTACGATCACGACTCCGCACGAGAACCTTCCTGACACGGTATCGTAGCTTCCATCGACATAGGC
>JAFRFA010000148.1:0-21525 GCA_017434585.1 Mogibacterium sp.
ACGCGGCTTCCGCTGCTGCGGTCTTTGGTGACCACGATCTGCCTGTCGATACGGTTCTTCAGCGCGTCCACATGCGAGATGATTCCTACGAGCCTGTCCTCATCGGACAGTTCTGTCAGAGTGCGTATCGCTTTTTCAAGGGTCTCGGAATCGAGTGAGCCGAAACCCTCATCGACGAACATCGTATCGAGTTTGATCCCTCCTGCAGAAGCCTGCACCTCGTCCGAGAGGCCCAGCGCCAGAGCCAGCGAAGCGAGAAAGCTCTCTCCTCCGGACAGTGTGCTCACAGGTCTCTCCGTGCCGCTGTAGTGATCGGTCACCGCAAGATCAAGACCGAAGCGGGATCTGTTGTCTCTGGACTCGCCTGATCTTACGAACTCGTACTGTCCGCCCGACATTATTTTCATTCTCAGGTTCGCACGCCTTATGATCCTTTCGAAATAGAAAGTCTGGACATATGTCTCAAGGCTTATGCGCTCCTTTCCCGGAAGGGTCCCTGAAGCCGTCTTTTCGAGCGAATCTATCATCTCGTGTTCTTTCCTGAGAGAATCGAGCTGCTTTGAATTGGCTCTTATGCTATCGAGCGCCTGCTTTGCGTTGATCAGATCGGCAGCTGTCCTTGTGTTGAATTCGCTGAGCTCCTGCTTCTTTCTTTCTGCATCGGTCTTCATCTGATACGCTTCGGTCTCGTCCGCCGGAGCTGCGCCGGAAACCACTTTTTCAAGTTCGTTTATCCTTGCTTCGTTCGCAGCTCTCGCTTCTCTCGCATCATTGAGTCCTGCCGTCGCATCTTCTATAGCCTTCTGTTTGACCTCAGCCTTCTTTCTGATGCTTTCCGCATGTTCTTCGGCATCCTTTCTGCTGTCGAACTTAAGACCTGATGCAGTATCGTCGCGTCTTCTTCTTACAGCATTCGCGTCAGCCTTCATGGTGATGTAGTCCCTGTCCGCTTCAGTCATGAGCTCGCCGAGTTCTTCATATTCTTTTTCTGCGCCGGCAAGAGACTCCTCTAGCTCTGATCTGTGCCCGATCCTCTCTTTGAGATCAGTCTCAAGCACCTCCAGAGCGATGATCTCATTCTTCAGTTTCTCCACGCCTTCTTCGGAAAGGGCAAGAGCCCTGTCGATGTCATCTGTGCCGGTCTCTTTGAATGCGATCTCCTTCACGCTGTATTCCATGGCGTTAAGATTGCCTTTTATCTTCTGTGCTTCTCCGGCCTTTTCTGCCGCAAGTTCCCTTGCCTGCCTGGCTTCATCCTGCAGCCTGTCGAGTTCTTCGGCTGCAGGCGCATCATCAGTCATCACCGCAGGGTACGGGTGATCAGTCGATCCGCATACAGGGCATGGCATGTTCTCTTCAAGTCCGGAAGCCAGTATTCCGGCCTGGTTTTTCAGGAACATCGAGTATCCTTCTGAATATTCCGCATCGAGTCTTTCGGCATCTCTTATCAGGGGCCTAAGCTCATCCTGGCATTTCCTCAGACTGTCTCTCAGATCAACAGCCTTTTTTATCTCATCGTTCAGGGCTTCGAGACGGGCGATCCTGTTGTTTGTCTTCTCGAGATCATTCCTGATCTTTATGATCTTTTCATCCGAATATCTAAGATCGACAAGCTCGGCTTTCATGCTCTCGATCCCTTCTCTGGCTCTGTTTCGCTTTTCCCGTATTTCCTTTAACTCCGCGTATCTGTCCCCGGCGGCCTTTTCTGCAGCCTCCAGTTCTTTGCTGATCTCGTCGAGAGCGTCATACGCGTCAAGGCCGCTCTCCATCAGGGCCGCCTCCTTTTTCAGCTCTTCTATCGCAGTCTTCTCTTCATTTGCAAGCTGCAGTTCGAACTCCGCGGTCTTTATTCCGTCTTCGAGCGAGCCGGTGTTCATTCTGGCTTCAGCAAGAGCGTTCACGCTGTCTCTGTATCTGTTGATCACAGCTATCCTTGCGTTTGCCCCGGCAAGGACCTCTTCTGTTTCCCTGAGCGCCTCTTCGGTCTCTTTTATCTTGTCCTCGCTGTATCTGATAAGCGATCCGAGCGTATCTATGATATCCGTAACACTTGTGTCGGGAGTGAATCTGAGTTCGTCCAGTCTGATCTGCAGCGCGTAATCAAAATCACAGCGTACGTTCGCGAGGGCAAGATCTATCTCCTTTCTGCTCTCGGCATACTCGCTGTCCACAGATCTGCTCATCGATCTCAGTTCTTCGACAAGCTCGCTGTACGGCTGCGTGTTGAACAGTTTTCTGAACAGCTTCTGCCTCTCATCCGTGCTTGCATTCAGGACTTTCTGAAATTCGCCCTGGGCTATCATAACGATATTGCAGAACTGGCCTCTGTCTATTCCGAGTATATCCCTGACCGCTTCCGTCACCTTTGACGGACCGTCGATCACACTTCCGTCAGGTCTTTTCAGAACAGCCGAAGCGCTCTCGTGAGTCATTCCCGTCCCGCGCTTTTTCGGTCTGTCGTACTCCGGATTCCTGGTCACGGAGTATTCCCTTCCGGCATATTCGAATACCAGCTCGACTTCCGTCCTGTCATCGTCGCCTGCATACTGCGATCTGAGAGATCTGCTGTCTCTGACACCGCCGCTGGTCTCACCGTAGAGTGCATATGTGATAGCGTCAAAAATGAAAGTCTTGCCGGCGCCTGTGTCCCCTGTTATGAGATAGAGGCCGCCCTTTCCGAGACTCTTCATGTCTATTACTGTTTTTTCCTTATACGGCCCGAAGCCTGTCATCGTAAGTCTAAGCGGTCTCATCGTCCGTACCCCATACTATATCTATCAGACCTTCAACAAGGGCGGTCTGATCTTCGCTCATCGGCTTTCCGTTCTGCTTCTCATATAGACCGGCGAATATCTCAAGAGGTGTCCTTGAATCCGTCTCAGCCGCATCCGGGACCGAAGAAAAAGTCCTGGTGCGCATATTATCATATTCGAGCCTCATGATATTAGGGTATATTGCCCTCAGATCCGACAGCGCTCCGATTATGTCCTCCTCGTCTGTAAGGATGACCCTCAGGTAACTGTCAGTATCTGCCTGTTCGTAATAATCTCTGCTTGTCAGCTGATCGAACGGTCCTCTTATGACCTTCAAATCGCGAAGCGGAACAAGCCCGAGCGTCCTGATGTTTCCGACGCAGACGCCGTTGTTTTTAGCGCCGAGTTCTATCATGGTCACGGATTTCTCCTGATCTGCCTCAGAGAATGAATACTTGAGCGGGGATCCGCAGTATCTGACTCCGGATGAGGTCGTATCCTGCGGTCCGTGCAGATGTCCGAGCGCGGTATAGTCGAAGTCCTCAAATACAGAGGCATCGACATTGTCGATCCCTCCTACTGTGATCTCTTCGGATTCGCTTCTCTCAGACCCCGTGCAGAACTGATGCGCGATAAGAACATTGCGTTTGCTGCGGTCTATGTCCATTCTTTCGACAGCAAATCTGACAGCATCCGTATAGCTGTCTATCTCAGGCTTTTCATCTTCATCCGTGTATTCTTTTTCTATGAACGCCCTCACATGAGAAGGCTTTAGGAAAGGCAGCATATAGAAGCAGACTTCACCGTACTCATCCTCGAGGATCACCCTGTGTATGCTTCCGTCATATCCTCCTGCAAAATGTATCCCTCTCTTGTCCATAATGCTGGCGCCGAATGAAAGTCTTTCTGCAGAATCATGATTGCCGCTGATTATGAATACGTCGAGTTCCATCTCTTCGAGACCGGAAAGGAATGAATCAAAGAGCTGTACTGCTTCGGCCGGAGGCAGAGGCTTGTCGTAGATGTCGCCGGCGATCACAACTGCACGCGGCTTTTCTTCTTCTATCATTTCGCTGATCCGCTCAAGGATATAGCGCTGATCTTCAAGCATGGAAAACTCGTTCACGCGCTTACCGAGATGCAGATCGGACAGATGCAATATTCTCACTTTGTCCCTCCGTTTTGAAGACAGATGACGCTGATCCCACAGTTTTCACATTCCGGTCTTCTGGCGTGGCAGACCTTGCGGCCGTGGAAAATCAGAAGATGATGCGCTTTGATCCACACGTTTTCAGGAAGCCTTTGCTTCAGGCTGTCTTCAGTTGCGTTCACGTCATTTTCGTCTGTGAGGCCTATCCTGTTTGCCACCCTGAACACATGGGTGTCTACCGCGATAGCAGGCTTTCCGAAAGCTTCAGCCATGACGACATTGGCCGTCTTCCGTCCTACTCCCGGCAGGCTTACGAGTTCTTCGAATGAATCGGGCACCCTGCCGCCGAAGTCTTCTTTAAGCTTAGCCGCAAGCTTAATGATATTCGCCGATTTAGTCTTGTACAGGCCTATCGTCTTTATTATTTCGATCACATCGTCCTGGCTTGCGGCGGCCAGTGCTTCCGGATCCGGATATCTGCCGAAGAGAGCCGGCGTCACTTTGTTGACGCTGACATCGGTCGTCTGCGCGGACAGCACAACAGCTACAAGAAGCTCGAATTCACTTCCGTGATCGAGCGCGCACATAGCCTCCGGATGCATCCTTTCAAGAGCATCCAGTACCTCTTTTATCTGATCATCTCTTATGAGTCTCTTCTTTTTCATCATATCAGAAGCTTCATGACCGCGTTGACGAGCGGAGTGAGCACGAGATCTGTCACGTTGAATATGATCAGCGCGAGCAGGATATATGTCCCGTAGCGGTATACCTTGTACCACCAGTCATACTGATCGAGTTTGAAGAGCTGCGTGAAAATATTCCATCCGTCGAGAGGAGGAACAGGCAGCAGGTTGAATATCATCAGCACGACATTGATGAACACAGCGTAGTACAGCATCTGAAAGATGTTGTACATGAGATCCGACGGCACGCCGGCTCCGTAATGCTTCATCATCATGCGTACCGGTATCGAAAGGACAACAGCGATGATGAGGTTCATGGTTACTCCCGCTATTGCGACCAGGAACTCATCGCGCCTTCTGTTCTTGTAATATCTCGGGTCTATCATGACCGGCTTGCCCCATCCGAAGCCCACGAGGAGCAGAGCTGCAAATCCCAGCCAGTCTATATGGGCAAGAGGATTAATCGTCACTCTGCCGTCACGTCTCGGCGTAGGGTCTCCGAGTCTGTCCGAGACCCACGCATGAGCGAACTCATGGAAGCTGAGGCCGATGATTATGCCCGGAAGCATAAGTATTTTAGTCAGTATCATATTTGCGTTCACGTTTCACCTCTGCATTAACTTCAGTTAGCATAGTTATACTCTTACAGTATCTCTGTAAGCAGCCTCGATATCGATTCGAGCGCCCTCTCCTTTATATCTATGTTCTCACGGTCTTCTGCCGTATACGGCCTGCAGTGCTCCATATCGCGGAGGAACTGCCCATTCATCATTTCAGTGACTTTCCTGTCATATATGAATGCGTTCGACTCGAAATTGAGCCTGAAGCTTCTGATGTCGAAATTCGTCGAGCCCGTCGTGCACACCTCTCCGTCCGCAGTCATAGTCTTGGCGTGCAGGAATCCGTTCTCGTATATGTATATACGGGCGCCTTCCTTTATGAGGCGTCCTGCATTGTAGAGCGTAGTCCTGTATACGAACGGATGATCCGGTATGCACGGGATCATTATCCTTACATCCAGGCCCGATCTTGCCGCCATGATCAGCGCTTCCATCATAGGCGCATCAGGCACCAGATACGGGGTCTGGATGAAAATGCTCTTTCTGGCGCCGGTTATCATCCTGATGAAGGCCATCTTGACTTCTTCCTTTTCGGATTCGGGACCGCTGGATACGATCTGCACCGGGATATCGCCGGTATTCGCCCTGAAGGCGTATTTCATCGACTGTTCCAGCAGATGCAGATCCTCTTTCGAAGCGTACCTCCAGTCCTGATAGAAGCGTTCGTTGAGTGCCGCTACCGCATTGCCGCGGATTATCATCTGGGTGTCTCTCCAGTAACCGAATTTTCTTTTATAGCCCAGGTATTCCTTTGCGATATTGAATCCGCCTATGTATCCGGTCTCGTTGTCTATGACCGCAAGTTTTCGGTGGTTCCGGTAATTTATCCTGAAATACAGGTGTCTTATGAAAGGCTTGAAGAAAAACGCGTAGCTGCCTCCGGCATTTTTGAATTCCCTGAGCTCGCTGCGCCCTATGCTTCTCGAGCCGAGCGCATCCATCAGCAGTCTTACCTTCACGCCCTGCCTTGCCTTTTCGGTCAGCAATTCGATGAGCCTTTTGCCCACGAAGTCATCTTTTACTATAAAATAACAGAGTTTGATGGTATATCTGGCATTTTCGATGTCTGTGCAGAGACGTTCGAACATCTCCCTGCCGTCGTATATCAGTTCAACGCTCTCGTTTCCGGTAAGCAGAGAGTCGGCATAATCGAGATTCATCGATATCATCTCGCGCCACTTCACGGTCAGATCGTCCGGGTCGCCCGAAAGCTCGTCCTTGACGGCCTGTTTCTGCCATCCGAGCAATGTGCCCATGCCCTCCTTTTCTTCTTCTGTCATGCGGAATATCTGCTGTCTGGCGATATTCTGCGACAGTATCAGATAAAGCAGCAGCCCGGCTACCGGCATTATATACAGTATCATTATCCATGCCATAGTAGCCGTAGGCGGCTTGTCGTCAAGGAATATAAGACCGAACGCGATGATCGTATTCAGCACATATATGATCAGCATTATATGCGAGAATGTAAAGAACTGCAGTATCTGATCAAGCATCCGCTATCTTACCTCTGTCCCTTCAAGGCTGAATGTCTTGCTTTCCGTTATAAGTACTTTTACCGTTTTGCCCATTATCTCTTCAGGGCTCCTGTCCGTCGTGAAGTTTACGAGCTTGAACCCGTCTGTTCTGCCCGAGATCGTGGTATCATCGCTGCGGCTTACGCCTTCGGCTATTACTTCGCATATCCTGCCTTTGTATTCACTGTTTTTCCTCAGGCTTATGGCATTCAGGACATCTACCAGTCTGTCGAACCTCTCGTGGCAGACATCATCCGGTATCTGATCTTCGAACTTTGCGGCAGGTGTGCCCTCCCGCGGTGAATAGATGAAGGTAAAGGCCGAATCATACCCGACCTTCCTGACGATATCAAGCGTATCTTCGAAGTCCTCTTCAGTCTCGCCGGGAAATCCTACGATGATATCCGTGGATATCGTGATATCCGGAGCGGCGGCTCTGAGCTTGCCGACTATCTCCAGATACGTCTTTCTGTCGTAGTGGCGGTTCATGCGCTTCAATATGCGGTCGCTCCCCGACTGTACCGGAAGGTGTATATTGCGGCAGAGCTTGCCGCAGGTCCTGAAGCAGCCGATCATCTCATCGGAAATATCCTTCGGATGCGATGTCATGAATCGTATCCGTTCTATGCCCTCTATGTCGTTGACGGCCTTTATCAGATCTGCGAAGCTGTTGCCGGAAGCGTCCCTGTACGAGTCTACGTTCTGTCCGAGAAGCATGACTTCCTTCACTCCGTCAGCCGCAAGGCCTTTTATCTCGTCCGTGACGGCGCTGAGCATCCTGCTCTTTTCGCGGCCCCTTGTGTACGGGACTATGCAGTAGGTGCAGAAATTATTACAGCCATAAGTTATGTTCACCAGCGCCTTGTGGCTGTGCATCCTTACCGGCTTCATCTCATCTTCATCGATCAGAGGATTGTTGTCGACTATAGCGCGCACCCTTTTGCCTGTCATTTTTCTCTCTTCGATCAGTTCGGGAAGACGTGCTATGTTCTGCGTTCCGAATACGATATCGACCCACGAAAACCTTCTATTGATCTCTTCGACGACTCTTGGCTGCTGCGGCATGCATCCGCATACGCAAAGCATAAAGCCCGGACGGTTCTTCTTCACTTTCTTGAACTGTCCGAGCGTTCCGAAAAATCTTTTGTCCGCGTTGTCTCTGACGCTGCAGGTGTTAATCACTGTTATGTCTGCCTTATACGGATCATCGCAGTGACCGTATCCCAGTGCTTCGAGAAGTCCGGCGATGTTCTCGGAGTCATGCTCGTTCATCTGACATCCGTATGTGATGATATTATAGGTCTTCATTCGCTGTCGCCCTTCTCTGTATCACTGCCGGCCGTCTTGTCTGTGTTTCCGACTGTGAGCTGCTTTTCTTCTCCTCTGATGAGTCTTTTTATGTTCTCTCCATGTGCCAGGATCAGGAAAACAGCGGCGGCTATCGCAAAGTATCTGTATTCAGGCGCAAAGAACCATACGAATACCGGATATGAGACTGCGGCCGCCAGCGAGCCTACAGACATTTTTCTTGTGACGGCAAAACCTGCCCCTGCAGCAAGCAGAGCCATGAGGGCGGTCTGCCAGTTGAGCGCAAGCGCGGCCCCGAAAGATGCAGCAACGCCTTTGCCTCCCTTGAAACCGAAGGCTGCAGGGAAACAGTGTCCGAGCACGACGCCTGCAAATCCGGCCATGGCGCCGTAAGAGCCCGCGATCGCGAAGCCGATCTTTACGGCAACGAATGCCTTGAGAACATCGATGACGAATACGGCTATGCCGTAGCCAAGCCCCATAACCCTGATGGTGTTGGTCATGCCCGCGTTGCCCGAGCCCTCTTTACGTATGTCTATTCCCTTGATCTTTCCGAATATTATCGCCGGATTGATGTCACCAAGCGCGTAAGCTATAAGAAAGGTGATCACCAGTTTTCCGATCATTGCTCCGTTCACTGTTTCTCACCTCTTTTCTCGTTCCACACGAATTTTATCGATGTTCCCTCGAAGTCGAATGCTTCCCTTATCTTGTTCTCGAGATATCTCGAATAAGAGAAATGCATAAGTTCCCTGTCGTTGATGCTGAAGCTGAACAGCGGCGGCTTTGTGCCTATCTGCGTCGCATAGTAGATCTTGAGCCTTCTGCCCTTGTCCGAAGGAGGCTGTCTCATCATCACGGCGTCTTCGATCACGCTGTTGAGCTTTCCTGTCGTGATCCTTACAGCTCTGGCATCGGCGATCTTCGAGCATCTGTCGATGATGTCATAAAGCCTGAGCTTGTTCAGGACCGAAACGAATATGACCGGAGCGTATGACGCGAAGAGGAGCTCTGCTTTGATCTTCCTCTCATAGTCACGCATGGTGTTCGTCTCTTTTTCGATAAGATCCCATTTGTTGACTACGATGAGCAGCCCCTTGCCTGCCTCGTGAGCGTACCCGGCTATCTTCTTGTCCTGCTCTGTAAGGCCCTCGACCGCATCTATCATTAGAACGCATATGTCGCAGCGCTCGACCGCGGCAACGGCCCTGATGACGCTGAATTTCTCTATCGAGTCGCGGACCTTGCTCTTCTTGCGGAGTCCTGCGGTATCGATCAGTGTATATTCCCTGTCCTTGTAGGTAAAAGGCGTATCGATAGTGTCTCTCGTGGTGCCTGCGATCGGCGATACGATGACCCTGTTCTGCTTCGTGAGAGCGTTCACAAGAGATGACTTTCCGACATTCGGTTTACCGATGATGGCGATATTGATGCTCTCTTCGGAACCGCCGAAAGCTTCCTCCGGGAATCCCTCGACTATGCGGTCCAGGAGGTCTCCGATATTCGTCATGTTGGCAGCGCTTATTGGGATCGGCTCACCGAATCCGAGTTCATAGAAATCGTATATGAGATCGTATGCCTTCGATGGCGCGTCGACCTTGTTGACAACGAGGATCACGTCCTTTCCGGTGCGCCTCAAAAGATCGGCTACTTCGCGGTCCGCCGTCGTGAGTCCTTCTTTTCCGTCTACCATAAACAGTATGACGTCCGCCATATCCATTGCCGTCACGGCCTGATCTCTCATCTGCGAGCGTATGGTGTCGTCAGTCTTCACTTCTATGCCGCCGGTGTCTATGACCGCGAACTCCTTGCCGTTCCATTCGGTCTCGGCATAGATGCGGTCGCGCGTAACGCCCGGCACGTCCTCGACTATGGCCCGTCTTTCACCGACGAGTCTGTTGAAAAATGTGGATTTGCCGACATTAGGTCTGCCGACTACTGCGAGTATAGGTTTACTCATCTTCTTCGAATATTCCCTCCACGAATTCGTGAGCGTCGAACGGCACGAGGTCCTCCATCTTCTCTCCGACTCCGATGAACTTTATCGGCATGTCGAATTCATCAGTTATCGTTATGGATATCCCGCCTCTTGCAGTACCGTCCATCTTTGTAAGTACTATTCCTGTTATATCGGTTATGCCGCTGAATTCCTCAGCCTGGCTAACCGCGTTCTTTCCGGTGGTCGCGTCGAGCACCAGGATATTCTCCCTTGCAGCCTCAGGCCATTCCCTCGAGATGACCTTGCTCATCTTTTCCAGCTCCTTCATGAGGTTGACCTTATTCTGAAGGCGCCCGGCTGTATCGCAGATCAGAACGTCGATATCGTTGGCCTTTGCGGACTGGATCGCATCATAGATGACAGCCGTAGGATCCGTTCCTTCTTCGTGCCTGATAACTCTTACACCGACCCTGTCTCCCCACATCTGCAGCTGCTCTGCAGCCGCCGCGCGGAATGTGTCCGCTGCCGCAAGCATGACATTCTTGCCCTGCTGCGTATACATATGCGCGAGCTTCGCTATGGTGGTCGTTTTTCCTCCGCCGTTTATGCCGATCATGAGTATGATGAGCGGATATTCATCGGCCATCTTATTGCGTTCGCCCTTGTCCATGATCTCTTCGACTATCTTCGCGAGCTCGCGTCTTATCTCGCGCTCTCTCGTATAGTGATGATAGTTGATCACTTCGTTGAGCTTTTCGATTATCTTCGAAGATGTATCGATGCCGACATCAGCCATGACAAGAGATTCCTCGAGCTGATCGAGGAACTCCGGTCCGAGCTCCGGATTGTCGTAGACGGCCATCGTGATGCTGTCTATGAATTTCTGGAATGCATTTTTCTTCTCAAACAGAGCCATCCTTAGTCTCCTTCTTTAATTATGATCAGATGTTTTCATGCGGTGAGCGCGGCGTGTGGAGGAGCCGCTATGAATGTCCGAGAGAGGCCGCAGGCGATCGGCTTGGAACGAGTCCCGCAAGCGAAGCGTCAGGGCCGTTCCCCGAGAGGCAAGGCCGAACGAGCAGACATTCACGGCGACGGAATCCAGCCGCGTGCGGCATATGAAAACATCGCTTTTATTCATCAAGATCGAAGTCATCACCGAGCTTCAGCGACAGCATACGCGATATGCCCTGTTCAGGCATAGTCACGCCGTAGAGCACGTCAGCGTGCTCCATAGTCGCCTTCTGGTGCGTGATGAGAGCGAACTGAATGTTCTCGAAGTGTTTGAGGTAATCCGAGAATCTCTCAATATTGACCTCGTCGAGCGCAGCTTCTACCTCGTCGAGTATGACGAAAGGCGTAGGCTTGGCCTTCAGTACCGCGAACATCAGAGCGATCGCTGTAAGAGTTTTTTCTCCGCCCGAGAGCAGGTTGATGTTCTTGAGCTTCTTGCCCGGCGGCTGCGCCGTTATCTCGATACCTGATTCAAGAGGCTTTGTCTCGTCCTCGAGTCTCAGCTCGGCATAGCCTCCGCCGAAGAGTTCTTTGAAGGTCTCCTCGAAGTTGATCACGACCCTGTCGAAGTTCTCCTTGAACTTCGTCTTTATGGTCCTGTCCATGTTCGTGATGATATCGTTCAGCTCGGCCATTGCCTTCGTGAGGTCAGCCTCCTGAGCCGTCATGAACTCATATCTCTTGCTTACGGCCTTGTACTCCTCGATCGCGCCTATATTGACGTCTCCGAGCTCTGCCAGCCTGATCCTTATCTCTCTCGACTCCCTGTTGCCGGCCGTTATCGCGAAGTCTTCGTCTCTCATATCGACGGCTTCAGCATAGCTTACCTCGAACTCGTTCCAGAGCTTGTCCTTCTGCGTATCGAGCAGTGTCTCGTTCTTTGCAGTCTTTATCTCGAGTTTATATCTCTCGTCTCTGATCTCTTCGAGTGCTTCCCTGTCCTTCTTCTGAAGGGCCAGAAGCTCGTCGTTTTTGTTTCTGGTATCTTCGATCTTCGCCGAGATCCCGCCGATCTTTTCTTCAAGAGCAGCCTTTTCGGCCGTGAGAGCCTTTTCTCTGTCGCCGGACTCTTCGCCTGTGGCAGTGAGTTTCTCGATGGTGCCGGTCAGTTCGGCCTGCGATCCTCTGTTGTCTTCGAGAGCGGATTCAAGCTCTGTGACGCTGTCTCTGACCCTCTCTATCATCTCGTTTCCGGAGAAGAGACGAGATTCGCTCTCGCCTATCCTGACCTTGAGGGCTACGATCTTTTCGTTGTCTTCTTCGATCAGCGGTCTTATCTCTTCGGCCTCGGCCATGAGTTCTTCGACCTTTGCCTCTTTTTCGGCGTATTCGTGTTCAGCTTCTTCTATGCTCTTTTTGTGGCCCGCGATCATCTCTTCGGCTCTTGCTATATCCGAATCGATGGTCTCCATGCCGGATCTGTACCTTTCGGCAGCGCCCTCATCTTCTTTGACAAGAGCCTCGGCGTGTTCTCTGTCGGTCCTGAGCACATTGCCAGCTATATCGAGTTCAGTGATCTCATTTCTCAGAGAATCTCTTTCGCTTCTGAGCTGTGTCCTCGCCTCTTCTTCTTTTTCTTTTGAAGCGGCAAGCTCGGCGGTCCTTTTTGCATATCCGTCGATCTGGGTGCTCAGCGTGCTGATCTCTTTCTTTCTGTCGAGAAGGTTCGCCGTCCTGTTCTTGAACTTTCCTCCGGTGATAGCGCCGTAGGCGTTTATGACTTCGCCTTCTACCGTTACGATCCTGAACCCGCCTATGTTCATCTTGGATATCCTGACGGCGTTATCCATGCTGTCCGCGATGATCACCCTGCAGAGAAGATAATCAACTATCTCTCTGAACCGCTCTTCCGTATCTACCATGCCGGACGCAAGTCCTATGAAGCCTTTCGCAGACTTTACGTTTTTATCGAGCTGTATCCTGTCAGCCTTTACGGATGCGACCGGAAGGAACGTAGCTCTTCCGGAGCTGCTTGCTTTGAGCCATTCGATGGCCTTCATCGCCGATGCGTCGTCGTCGCAGACGATATTCTGGAGATTCCCGCCGAGAGAGGTCTCGATGGCAGTCTCGTAGCCGTTCGGCACCTTTATGATGTCAGATACAGTGCCGATGATACCCTTGCGGCCTCCCGACATCACTGCCCTGACCGCGTTGTTATAGCCTTCGTAGTTGGCTTCCATCTCCTGGATGGTGCTCCTTCTGGCTATCGCTCTGTTCGACTTTACGGATATCTCGTCCGCTTCAGCTGCGATCCTGTCTATGTTTGAAGCGACGGATATAATGTTATCGGAAACTTCATCGAGCCTCTCTTTTTTTGATTTCAGCTGTGCTTCGTTTTCGGCTATCGCTCCTTCGAGTCTCTTCAGATTCTCTCTGTTGTCAGCTCCGGCGCCGCCTCTGTTCTCGAACTCCTCAGTAAGGCTGTCCCTGCGCTCCTCCAGTGTCGTCATGTAGTTGCTCAGGGTCTTTATATCCGCGTTTTTCGTTATGTTTTTGTTGTTGATCTCGATGAGCTCGTTCTTGAGTTCTTCTATCTCAAAGCTGATCTTTGAAGATCTTCTGCTGTCTTCATTGAACTTGACTACTGCGCTGTCGAGTTCGGCCCTGACCTTTTCGACCTCATCGTTCATGGCCTTCTCGCCCTCTTCGAGCCTTGCGAGTTCAGCTCTTTCGTGTTCGAGCCTTGCTTCCGAGACCTTGTATTCTTCGTCGAGTCTTGCGAGTTCCTTTTCGATGTTCTCGAGCCGTTCGCGGTTCAGCTTGCCGCCGCTCGTTATGACGGCAAGTTCATCTATGGTCTCGAGCAGGCTTGCATTGGCCTTCGAATACTCATCGGAGAGATCTATGTCTTCATCTCTCAGGCTGTCGAGCCAGTTTTCTGTCTCTTCGAGCCTTGCCGCAGTCTCTTCTATCTTCTTCTGGAGATCATCGAGATCTGCTTTTCCGGATTCCACGCTCGATTCTAGATTGACAAGGTTATGCAGTATTATGTTGATCCCGAGGTACTTATATCTGTCTCTCAGACTGATGTATTCCGTCGCTTTTTCAGAATCTTCTTTCAGGCCTCCGATACGGCCCTCGATCTCGGCGATGATGTCCCTGACCCTGTCCAGATCGACAGTCGCAGCCTTCAGTTTGTTCTCGGCCTCGGTCTTTCTGCTTTTATACAGCACTACACCTGCAGCCTCTTCGAAGATCTGCCGCCTGTTCTCAGGTCTTGTGCTCACGATATCCGCGATCTTTCCCTGGCCTATGATTGAATAACCCTCTACACCGATACCGGTGTCCATGAAGAGCTCGCGTATGTCCCTCAGTCTGCACTGGTTGCCGTTGATAAGGTATTCGCTCTCGCCTGAGCGGAACATGCGCCTTGTGACGGCGACTTCATTATATTCGAGCGGAAGTATGCCGCCGGTATTATCGATCACAAGAGTTACCTCGGCCATGCCTTTCGGCTTTCTGGTCGCGGTACCGGCAAAAATGACATCCTGCATCTTGGATCCTCTGAGCTGCTTCGAACTCTGCTCGCCGAGCACCCATCTCAGGGCGTCCGAGATATTGCTCTTGCCGCTGCCGTTAGGTCCGATGATGCATGTCACTCCGTCATTCAGTTCGATGCTTACAGGGTCTGCAAAGGATTTGAAGCCCTGCATCTCTATTCTCTTAAAGTACAATTAATACTCTCCCTTCGTGAGCGCGTCTTCTGCCGCAGCCTGTTCGGCTCTGGCCTTGCTGCGTCCTGATCCTGTTCCGAGCACCCTTCCGTTAATGGTGACCTGCATAGTGAATGTCTTGCTGTGATCAGGTCCGGACTGATCCGTTATCTCGTATGCTATCTTTACGTTTTTGTCTTTTTCCTGGAGTATCTCCTGGAGCTTCGTCTTATAGTCCTTGTTGAGTTTGCCCTCGGAGGCCAGCACTATCCTGTCTCCGAGAAGCCTGAGTATGACATCGCGGCAGGCCTCATAGCCGCCGTCCAGGATTATAGCTCCCATAAGAGCTTCAAATGCATCGGCGAGTATTGATGGCTTGCGTCTGCCTCCGTTTGCCTCTTCGCCTCTGCCAAGGTACAGATAGGCTCCCAGCCCCATATCCGACGCGGCACCTGCGAGAGTATCCTCGCATACTACATCCGCCCTGCACCTCGAGAGCATGCCCTCATGAGCATCCTTCATCAGGCTGAATAGTTCTGTTCCGACGACTGCGTCCACGAATGCGTCGCCGATGAATTCCAGCCTCTCGTTGTTCATATCGTAGCCTAGCCTGTGCTCTGATGCGTACGAGCTGTGTGTCAGAGCAGTCTTCAGCAGCTTTTCATCCGAAAAACTGTAGCCGGTCGTGTCATATAATCTGCGGTGGTCTGCAGCTCTGGCCATTTATTGCTCCTCTTCACTTTCGAGCTCGTCGACTTTCATGAATGCCGCGTAAGGATCTTCCTCCGAGGCATCATCGTGAGATTTATCCGCATCAGGCTTCCTTCTCCAGGATTCGCTCGCGTTGGAAATAGCTTCTGCGATCCTGCCGGAAAGACTGTGTTCTTTTCTGATCGTCTCGTATTTGAGTATCGCTTCCTCGATCATGCCCGTTATATCGTTGTTTACATAATCGATGGCTCTGTGTATCGCGTAATAGACCTCGGTCTCCTTCGAATTGCCGTGTATCTTGAGCACAGCGCCTTTGAGTCCCAGTATAGGGGCTCCGCCGGCGTCCGCGTATCCGAAGGTGCTCTTCAGCTCTTTAAGTTTGTTCTGAGCAAGCGCAGCACCGACCTTTGCGAACAGGCTCTCTGTCAGCTTCTGCTTCAGAAGGCCCGTGATCGCAAGCGACATGCCTTCGCTGCTCTTCAGGAAAACATTGCCGCTGAAGCCGTCCGTTACGACCACGTCCGTTTCTCCGAAGACGATGTCCCTGGCTTCGACATTGCCCTGAAAGTTGATATCGCTGTTTTTCAGCATTTTGAAAGCTTCCTTGTGCAGGTCATCGCCCTTTTCGTCCTCGGCTCCGACATTCAGAAGCCTGACGACCGGCGCTTCATTTCCCGTGATTCCTTTTACGAAGATGCTGCCCATTATTCCGCTCTGGAAGATGTATTCAGGCTTTGATTCCACGTTTGCTCCGCAGTCGAGCAGAAGTGTGCTGCCCTCCCTGCCGCAGCGCGGGAACCAGGCTGCTATCGAAGGCCTCTTGATGCCTTTGATCCTTCCCAGATTAATGAGGCCTGCAGAAAGCAGCGCTCCGGTGCTTCCTCCGGAGATGAACACATCGGCTTCGCCCGATCTTATCATCCCCATGCCCTTCACGATGGTCGAATCCTTCTTTTTCTTTACCGCCATGGCTGGAGACTCATCATTGGTGATGACTTCCTTCGCGTCAACGACCTCTATATTGCTGCCGCTCCATTTATTGTCTTCAAGGGTCTTTCTGATCAGCGCTTCCGGACCGATGATCGCAATGGTCTCTTTTGTTTCAGGCGCTGCCTTTATCGCTCCTTTTACGATCTCTTCGGGAGCGTAGTCACCGCCCATGCCGTCAATCAGTACTTTCATTTTCTACTCCGTTCTAAGCTGTAACTTGTTGTTTTATCCTCTGTTGCGCCTGAGCTGGCCGCAGGCAGCGTCTATGTCGCTTCCCAGGGTCCTTCTGACCGTCACGGCCACGCCTCTTTTCTCGAGGATCTCTCTGAATCTGCGGACATTTCCGGGCTGCGCTGTTCTGTACTCTCTGCCGCTTACTTCGTTCAGCGGGATCAGGTTCACATGAGTGAGCCATCCGCTCAGCCTTCCGGCGAGTTCCTTCGCGCATCCATCAGAATCGTTTACCCCGTCGATAAGGGCATATTCGAAGGTTACGCGCCTTTTTGTAGTTTCTGTATAATCCCGGCACGCCTCCATCAGCTCGTCGTAGCCGTACTTCCTTGCTACAGGCATAGTGCGCTCCCTGAGCTGCTGATTAGGAGCATGCAGCGACACGGCCAGATTGACCTGCGGCACATCTTCGGCAAACTTTTTTATGCCGGGGATGACACCGCATGTCGATACCGTAATATTGCGAAGCCCCAGATCGTAACCGTCCCTGTCGTTTATGAGCCTTATGAACCTTATGACTTCATCGTAGTTGTCGAAAGGCTCGCCCATGCCCATAATGACGACATGCCCGATGTCTTCACCGGTGAGATTTCTCATCGCGAGCACCTGCGCCAGCATCTCGCCGCCCGTCAGGCTCCTTGCGAGACCGTCCATGGTGGATGCGCAGAAACTGCAGCCCATGCGGCAGCCTACCTGAGAGGAGATGCATATAGAATTGCCGTAGTCGTATTTCATGAATACGGACTCGATCTCGGATCCGTCATCGAACCTGAAAAGGCACTTGACCGTACCGTCCTTCGATCTCTGCTCATCCATGGTCTCGGGAAGACCGACATGCCATCCGGCATCGGCAAGGCTGACCAGCAGTCTGGCCGGCACATTGTGCATGTCACAGAAAGATTCCGCTCCCTTTGCCAGCCATCCGAAGATCTGCTTCGCGCGGAACTTCTTTTCGCCCATCTCAGTCACGAGCGACTCGAGCTCAGCCGGAGTCAGGTCCAGTATGTTTTTTTTGTTCTCAATACCCTGCATCATTCTCTTACAGTTTTTCTACCGCTATGCCCGTCTTATGCCCGTTTATATCGAATTCAGGCAGTCCTTCGGCATATTCAAGGCTCTTTGCGATGGTCTCGTCCATGATGAATTCCTTTGCTCCCTCGACGGCTGCCTTTATATCGTCGTCTGCGCAGAGGCTTATCTTTATCTCATCCATCATCTCGAAGTCGGCCTGCTTCCTGAGCTGCTGTATCTTTGAGATGACCTCTCTGACGTATCCCTGATCGATGAGTTCCTGAGTCAGCGTAGTATCGAGTATCACGAAGACGTTGTTATCCATGCCGACCACGAAGCCTTCCTTCGAAGAGATGCGCACATCGAGCATATCCTCTGTGATCTCAAATTCCTCGTCTCCCAGGGTCATCATTATGTGATCCTCGTTTATGGATCCGAGAAGCTCTTTCGCGTTGATCTCTGTCAGTCTCTTTCCGAAGTCCTTGACCTTCTTGCCGAGCACAGGACCTGCCGCCCTGAAATTAGGCTTGATCTCGAAGTTCATGTACTTGTCGAGGTCGTCCTCGTACTGGACCTCTCCGACATTGAGTTCTTCAGTGATGAGGCCGGTCAGGTCTCCGATGAGTTCTCTGTAGTTTCCGTCGACGATAACCTTCGACAGAGGCTGTCTTACCTTGAGTTTCTCCTGCTCTCTCGTGCTTCTGCCGAGGTTGACGAGAGTCCTTACAAGATCCATCCTCTCCTCTGCCTTTTTGTCGATCAGATCTTCGTTCACTTCCGGATAGTATGCCGTGTGGACTGTCTGCTCTCCTGTGAGCTTCGTATAGATCTCATCCGAGATGAACGGAGCGACAGGCGCCATCATCCTGGCTACGCCCGTGAGCACCTCATATGTGGTCGCGTATGCCGCCCTCTTGTCGATGCTCATGTCCTCACCGGCTCCTTCAGCGAAGAATCTCCTCCTGGCTCTTCTGATGTACCAGTTCGAAAGATCCTCATCGATGAATTCGCCGATGGCCCTTACTGTTCTCATGTGATCGTACTCATCCATCGACTTTGTCGTGTCCGCGATCAGCCTGTTGTATTTCGAAAGTATCCACTTGTCGAGCTCGGCCCTGTCATCGTAAGGGACATCGAGCATCGAAAGCTCCACCTTATCGATATTGGCGTAGAGGCAGAAGAAATTATATGTGTTTCTAAGTGTGCTAAAGACCTTGCTGATGACCTCTCTGACTCCGTCCTCATCGAACCTTGTCGGCGTCCATGCAGGCGATCCGTATACGAGATACCATCTGACCGCATCCGCGCCGTACTTGTCCATCATCTCGAAAGGGTTGACAGTGTTGCCTACGTGCTTTGACATCTTCTTTCCGTTCTTGTCGAGGATAAGGTCGTTTACGAGCACGTTCCTGTAAGGAGCGCATCCCTTCACGATCGTCGAGATAGCCATCAGCGAATAGAACCATCCTCTCGTCTGGTCTATTCCCTCGCAGATGAAATCTGCAGGAAAGAGTTCGTCGAAATTCTCCGAGTTCTCGAACGGATAGTGCCACTGTGCGAACGGCATGGCTCCCGAATCGAACCAGCAGTCCATGACCTCAGGTATCCTGTGCATGGTCTTTCCGCATTCAGGGCATTTGATGGTCAGATCGTCCACATAAGGTCTGTGGAGCTCGATATCCATGTCGATATCCTGATCGACATCATTGATGAGCTGCTCGCGCGAGCCCACGCAGTGGAGGTGTCCGCATTCGCACTTCCAGACCGGGATAGGAGTTCCCCAGTATCTCGATCTGGAGATAGCCCAGTCCTTGACCTCTTCGAGCCAGTTGCCGAATCTCTTCTCGCCTACGTACGGCGGATACCAGTTGACTGTCTTGTTGTTTGCGACGAGCTCGTCTCTGAGCTTTGTCATCTCGATATACCAGGACTTGTTTGCGTAGTACACGAGCGGTGTGTCGCATCTCCAGCAGTGCGGATAGGCATGCTCGAGCTTTGCCTTTGAATAGATCTTGCCGTCCTTTGCGAGGTACCTGATTATGTCGACATCGAGTCCGTCTTCCATGACGAATCTGCCCTTCCAAGGAGTCTCGGTGTAGCAGCCCCTCTCGTCTACAGGCTGGAGTACGGCGAGATCGTATTTGCGGCCGCAGTTGTAGTCGTCTTCACCGAACGCAGGAGCGGTATGCACGATGCCTGTACCGTCTTCCGTGCTTACGTAATCCATGCAGGTAACGATGAATGCGTTCTTTCCCTTTTCAGGCACGCAGAACGGCTCGATCTGCTCGTATGTCCAGTACTCCATGTCGGAGCCCTTTACTCTTTCGACCACCTCGTACTCATCGTCTCCGAACACCTTGCCGGCAAGAGCTTCGGCAGCCCAGAGGAGATTCCCCTCGTTTTCTCCGGACTTCATAAGGCACTTGACGTAGTCCACATCAGGTCCGACGGTCAGAGCGACGTTAGAAGCAAGAGTCCACGGCGTGGTCGTCCATGCGAGGAAATACTCGTTGTCGTGATCGACTCCTGTACGTCTGAACTTGCACGTCAGGGTGTTGACCTTTATGTCCTTGTAGCCCTGTGCGACCTCGTGCGAAGCAAGGCCTGTCCCGCAGCGCGGGCAGTACGGCAGGATCTTGTATCCCTCGTATACGAGTCCCCTGTCGAAGGCCGATTTTATGATCCACCAGCCGGTCTCGATATAGTCGTTCTTGAATGTGATGTACGGATCCTCCATGTCGGCAAGATAAGCCATCTTCTCCGACATGTCAGTCCACATCTGCGTATACTTGAATACGGACTCGCGGCACTTCTCGTTGAATTCCTTTATTCCGTATTTTTCGATATTCTGCTTTCCGGAGAATCCCAGCTGCTTTTCGACCTCGATCTCTACCGGAAGTCCGTGTGTATCCCATCCGCCCTTGCGCTTCACCTGGAAACCCTTCATGGTCTTGTATCTGTTTACCGAGTCCTTGAGTGTCCTCGCCATCATATGGTGGATGCCCGGCTTGCCGTTTGCAGTCGGAGGCCCTTCATAGAAAACGAACGAAGGCGCTCCCTCTCTTGCCTTGACGCAGAGGCTGAGCAGATCCATCTCATTCCACTTTGTTACCTGTTCGGCCTGTCGCTCGGCTACAGGCTTGTCTGATAGATTCTGAAACATGTTTTTTCTTTCTCCTGAAGTATAATTTTTTGTTCCTGTTTACATGTCGATCCGTGCTCACAGACCAGCCGTTCACTGATGTCTGCGCGCATATAACGACATAATAAACCATCAAATCACATAACTAATGAATTTTACCACAACAGCAGTATTTATTGCACGGCTAAAAGCAAATAAAATAAGCCATGTTTTGGCTTATTTTCCAAGCAATATGCGGTTTTCCGGATACAGCCGCCTCACTTCTGTTCCGCTTTGCTTCCATTGATGAAGCTGTAGCTGCTCTTATCTGAATTATGCTTGATGCCGTACATGGCTTCGTCAGTGATCTGATACAGCGAGTCGATGTCTGCGGCATCATCCGGCCATATGCCGATCCCTGTGCAGGCTGTCGGAACGATGTCGGCTTCGTCAGTCTTTACAGGCTCATCCATGAGCGCACAAAGTTCTTCGGCTATCCTCCCTGCCGCAGCACGTATACCAGCTCCTTCCTGCGCTTCGAGTATCAGTACGAATTCATCTCCTCCGATCCTGACAGCGGTCACAGCTCCGGGCTCCAGGCTGTTCAGTCTTCTGCCGACTTCGATCAGGACCTGGTCGCCGATGTCATGACCATATGTGTCATTGACCTGTTTGAAATGATCGAGGTCCATCAGCATGAAAGCGAAGGTCTTTTTCTCATCTGCGAGTCTGTGGATCAGCTCTTTGCCGTAGCGTCTGTTGTACAGGCCGGTAAGAGCATCGGTCGAGGATATCATCTGAAGCTCCTCGTAGGCTTTTCGCAG
>JAFRFA010000149.1:0-1753 GCA_017434585.1 Mogibacterium sp.
GAGCACGATTATGACTATCGCGATCAGGCCGTCGATAAACAGCGCCGGCCAGGCTCCTTCGACCCCGAATTCGTAACTGTACAGTAGGCTGTCTATGCCGGTGGCCGCGTCCAGGCGGAACATCGAGACCTCGGATACTAGGCCGCTGTTCGGGAGACCGAATATGAAGTTCTGCGTGAAATTCCACATCGTATGTATCCCGAAAGCCGTCCAGATGCTTCCGGTATACCAGCGGAGAAGAGAATACCCTATGCCGCAAATGATGATGCTCACGATCGCAAACGCCGTGACGCCGTCATTGAAGATATGGAGAAGTCCGAATACCAATGAATTGACCAGTATGGCGACCCACAGCGGATAATGTATGTTGACGCGTTCATACACGAAGCCCCTGCACCAGACCTCTTCACTGGCACTCTGGAAAAAGACTGCAATGAAAGCCAGAAGCATGACAGGGACGCCTGAAAAGCTGAAGTCCCAGACGAGCTTTATGTCCCCGTGGAGCAGCGCGCAGAGTATGCAGAAGAAGTTGGTGAGAAAGCCGAGCAGGATGCCGATGCCGAATCTGCTCAGGAACTTTCTGTCGTTCTTCGGCAGCATGCCCTCAAGTATGAAGCGGTTCTTTCTGGTAAAGCGGCAGAACAGAACGAACACCAGGACAGAGAGTGCCAGACACATATAGCGTTCAGTGATGAATACTACCGCCGAAGATCTGATATCTGTCAGGCGATCGAGCAGCTCCAGTCCGGCGATCGCTGCGGAATCTCCCGCAATTACGCCCAGGAGGAACACTGCCGTTATCCATATTATTCTGTTTGTGATGCTTGTTTTCTTCATTTCCGAATGTAATCGGGATGGTCAGAACCTGCCTGAAGTGAGTTCGCCCGTTTTAGTAATGATGTAAGCCGCGCGGCCTCCAAGCTCCGACGCGAGCTCAACGTCCGTCTTTTTTATCACCGGCAGATTTGCTTTGACATTGCAGTTTTCAGACATTATGCCCGCCCGCAGAAAATTCACGGCCGTGTCCAGGTCGCTTTCGACTGACCTGTTGGATCTTCCCTTCATGGTCAGGGCAAGCCTGAGAGCCGCGAGCGAATCCTCCATGACAGCGAGCGGCGCTCTGGTCGCTTCGACCGAGGACTCGAACATCGCCGTTTTGCGCTCATCGCCCGCCGGCATCCTGAAGGCAGCCATGACCTTTTCGAAGGCTTCGCTGTCTTTGTCCATGCCGTCCAGCAGGCGCTTCTTCAGAGTCTCTGCTTCTGCGAGTATGTCTCTGTTGAGCTCTTCGAACTCTTCGTATCCGGCCTTGCCGACCGTCAGATTCGCGACCATCATTACCAGGGAGGCTCCCAGCGCTGACGTCAGCGCTGCGGCGGGCCCCCCGCCGGGGGTCGGCGCAGCCGACCCGAGCCGCTCCGCGAACTCTTCTAAACTGAGGTTTTTATACAGTTCACTCATAGTTTATTTCCTTATACAGCGATCATAGTGCGGCGTAAGCGTATTTGAGGATCTTGCCAGCTGCACCGCTCCCGCTATCTGAAGTAGCGGACCGCGCTGTCGAACATATTGCCGAAATATCTGCCCTCTACGTTCCTGTACAGTCCTCTTCCTGTCCTCTCGGCGTATCCCGATCTGCCGAAGACCCTGCCGTCGAGAGATGTCACTCCCTCGGCCGCCATCATAGAGCCGCACGGATCGAACTGTATGTTGCCCGACGCGTTTCCTTCAAGGTCCGCAAACTGAGTCGCGA
>JAFRFA010000150.1:0-30849 GCA_017434585.1 Mogibacterium sp.
CTCGGTTTCAAAGTATACGTACTCGATGACCCGGACCAGATTGGAGGAATTCTCGATGATATACAGACCACATAAATATCAGGAGTATGCAAAGGACTTCATAATCGATCATCCTGAAGCGGCAGTATTTCTCGATTGCGGTATGGGCAAGTCGGTTCTGACCCTGTCAGCGATTGACGAGCTTATGTACGAGAGGTTCGAGATCAGGAGGGTGCTTGTGATAGCACCACTTCGTGTGGCGAAGAATACCTGGCCGGAAGAAATCCGGAAATGGGATCATACTCGCTATCTGACATATTCGGTCATAACAGGTGGCCCGGAGAAGCGGCGTGAAGCAATGATGAGTGATGCGGACATACATATCGTGAACAGAGAAAACGTGGCATGGATGATCGAGAAATCCGGCATCCCTTTTGACTATGACATGATAGTTGTCGACGAGCTTTCGAGCTTCAAAAACTCAGATGCAAAACGATTCAGGTCACTTATGAAGGTGCGCCCAAAGGTCAAACGCATCGTAGGGCTTACAGGTACGCCATCGTCGAACAGCCTGATGGATCTCTGGGCCGAGTTCAGGCTCCTTGATATGGGTGAAAGACTCGGGAAGTTCAAGAGCAACTACACATCAAATTATTTCCGCCCGGATCGGATGAACGGCTACGTCGTTTATTCATATAAACCGCTGCCAGGTGCAGAGGACAGAATTTATGAGAGGATCAGCGACATAACAATCTCTATGGCCGCGAGGGATTATCTGGATATGCCGGAGAGGATTGATACGAATGTAAGCGTTGAACTCTCAAATAAGGAGTCCATCGCTTACAAAGAGCTGAAAAAGGAACTGATCCTTACGCTTCCGGACGGTGAGATAACTGCAGCCAATGCAGCATCGCTGTCAGGGAAATTGCTGCAGATGGCCAGCGGCGCTGTGTACACGGATGACAGTGATGTGATCCACATACATGATCGCAAGCTTGATGCGCTTGAAGATCAGATAGAGGCGGCAAATGGGAAGCCGGTACTCGTAGCATATTGGTTTAAGCACGACCTTGCCAGGATTCAGGATAGGCTTAAGGAGGCAGGCATTGCTTTTGAGACAATCGACACTGATGCGAGTATCGCGAGATGGAACAGAGGTGAGATTGCTGTTGGGCTCATACACCCTGCTAGTGCTGGGCATGGTCTCAATTTGCAGAATGGAGGCTCGACGATCATATGGTTCAGCCTGACATGGAGCCTCGAGTTATATCAGCAGCTGAATGCAAGACTCTGGCGTCAAGGTCAGAAGGACAGAACGGTTGTCGTACAGCACATCATAGCTAATGGAACGATCGACGAAAGAGTAATGCGAGCTCTCGAAACGAAAGACGCCGGGCAACAGGCACTTATCGATGCTGTGAGAGCTGAGATATAGGAGGTTCATATGGATCAAAAGCATACAGGCCTAATGCCTTTCGAGGCACTTAGGAATGCAATTGTGATTCAGGCTGCAAAGGATTACAGAAAAGCACTTCGAGCACTGAAAAGGAACCCAAATAGCATATCTCAGGAAAGGGTGAAGACGGAGTGTGAGCTGTTCTTACGTTCAGACTGGTATAAATCCATTTGCAATGTGAACGGTGAGATGATTTTGAGAGAACTTCAGGAGGAGGCGTAGATGAACGTAAAGGAATACCTGAATCAGGCAAGATATATCGACAGACAGATCGACGCGAAGCTGGAACATCAGGAAAAGCTGAATTCCATAATCTACAAGGCGACCTCAACTATATCAGATATGCCGGGAAGCCCGACAAGAGATATAGCAAAAAGAGAGCGTGCCATAGCGAAAGTCATCGACCTTGAGAAAGAGATAGATGATGAGATCGACAGGCTTGTGGATAAGAAGAGAGAAATCAAGTCTCTGATCAATAAGATCGAAAACAGTGAGTACGCTCTTCTGCTTGAGCTTCGCTATGTAAACATCTCTACCTGGGAGCAGATAGCAGATATCCTGGGAATAAGCCTGAGGTCAGTTTACCGTATGCACGGTGCTGCACTGATCGAAGCAGATTATTATTTCAAAAAAATGTAAATTGGCATGCTGTGTCACTATTTGTCACCATATTGACTGTGATAGTGTTATCATGACAGAAGTGAAGATGAGAGCCTCGGATTCGTTCGGGGCTTTTGTTATGCAATAGAAAAGACGGTGGATAGGATGTGGGCGGCGCTCTCTATAGCGCGAAGTGTTTGAGCATCCGTATCCTGACCGTCTTTTAGTATTTTAGCACGGGAGATAGCCGCTATGCCAAGGAAACCAGATAAACCATGTAGCTACCCAGGCTGCCCTAGGCTCGTGCCAGCAGGACAGTCGTTCTGCCCGGAGCATATGAAACAAATGAATCAGACATACGAACGCTACGGACGTGATCCTGCCGTGCGCAGACACTACGGTAAGCAATGGCGGAAAATCCGCAGCATATATATCAAAGCTCATCCGTACTGCCAGCTATGTTATGAGACAAGAGGCATTATGGTAAAGGCAGAGCAGGTGCATCACATCAAGCCACTGTCTGAGGGAGGCACGAACGACTTTGATAATCTGATGAGTCTTTGCAAGAGCTGTCATTCAAGAATACATGCAGAGCGTGGTGATAGATGGGGAAACAAAAATGCTGTCAAGGATTGACAGCAAATAATCACTCGTTGAATAAGTCTGAATGCGTGCCTGTTCTGGATGCAGTAAGTATCAGTTCACTTTTGCTTATTGCATATATCAGAAGCCAGTCAGACTGGATGTGACATTCACGAAAGCCAATGTAGTTACCCGTAAGTGCATGATCTTTATACCGGGGATCGAGGTCCTCTTCCCGAAGAAGAGTATCTATAACATCAGATAGTAGAGATAGATCATAGCCGCGTTTTTTTACACGCTTGTAGTCCTTACGGAACTTAGCTGAAGTTACAAGTGTAAGCATTATTCATCCTCCGCATCAAGTTCATCAAAGAGCTCTTTCGCAGAGGAGTACGTTCTGACTTTGATCTTTCCCGACATGATATCTCTGGCTTCCTGTATTGCCGCTTCAGTCTCTTTGTTATAGCGAGGCTGTTTTATCTCAAAAGGAAAACCACCTTCTGCTATGGACATGTTTAGGAAAACGTTGATCGCGTCAGATAAAGATAAGCCAAAGCTGCCAAAGAGTGCTTCAGCATTACTCTTGGTCTGTGGTTCGGTGCGGATGTTGATACTTGCTGTTCTTGGCATAGTTATCACCTCTCTTTCACGGCTAATTGTATAACATACGTTTTACAAATGCAAGCAAATGCCAATCCTTCTGTGCCAGAAACCCCCAGGGGCGGGTCAAATCTCAACGGACATTCGCTTCCAACAACGGTGCCGGCCCATCGCGCGCAAAAAAAGCGATTTCAAACAACTTAAAGCCGGCAGCCAGACAGCGATATCAAATGAATGACGTACCCTTTGAAAAATCAAAGGGAATAGAGGGAATCAAACAAGGCCAGAATTTCAAGCTTTGTTTGATTTTCGTTTGAAAAAGAATCAAAGAAATCAATCGATTTCAAAGGAGATATGTACATATGGCAAAAGATGGAACAAGGCGCGGAGGTGCCCGGCCAGGTGCAGGGAGGAAGAAGAAATCCCTGCAGGAGAAAATAGAATCAGGGAATCCCGGTGGCAGAAAACTGAAGGTTCTGGACATACCTGTTGGCTTTGATGATCCGGAAGCTGTGGATATGCCGGAGCCAAGCGAATACCTGTCGGCACAGCAGAGAGACGGTAAGCCGCTTGGGGCTGATGAGACTTACAGAAAAACCATGAACTGGCTCATAGAGCTTAAGTGTGACAAGTATGTATCCCCACAGCTGGTGGAGCAGTATAGCGTTTGCGTTGCAAGGTACCGGCAGTGCGAGGAGGCGATTAACAGCCTCGGCCTTATTGGTAAGCACCCTACATCCGGAAAACCCATACAAAGCCCATTTGTGGCTATGTCGCATAACTACATGAAGCAGGCAAATATCGTCTGGGCAGAAATCAGTCAGATAGTGAAGGAGAACTGCTCGGTCGAATTCAGTAAAGGAAACCCGGAAGAAGACATGATGGAAAGTCTGCTCCGGGCAAGATAGGAGGACGTTATGTTTGAAAAGGTAAATCCAATGCACCCAGATAAGCTGGCAGATAGAATCGCCGGTGCACTGGTGGATAAGGCATACGAAAAAGAAGACAACCCTAGGATCGCGGTAGAGGTCCTGCTCGGGCATGGCGAATGCCATATAATTGTCGAGGCAAGTGTATATATCACACTTGATGAAGCAATCGCTATCGTTAAGCGGATCGTAGGAAATGTACGTGTGTATTATCAGATCGTTCCGCAGGATGCTCATCTTGCAGATAACCAGGAAGATCAGATCCGCTGTGGAGATAACGGGATCTTCAAAGGTGCACCTGTGACTGCTGAGCAGAAAAACCTGACAGAGATAGCTAAGGCTCTGTACAAACACTATCCATATGATGGCAAGTTCATCCTTGATGGTGACAGGCTGATCATATGTCAGAGTCATGCATATAAAGAAGAACTGAAAGAGGTATGTCCTTGGGCCGATATAAACCCAATAGGAGACTGGACCGGTGGCCCGGATGTCGATGCCGGAGCAACAAACCGTAAGCTCGGATCGGATATGGCGGACTCTGTCACAGGAGGCGGCCTTCATGGAAAAGATCTGTCTAAGGCTGATGTATCAGTGAACATATACTGTTTCCTGAAAGCTCAGGAGCTGGGACACCCTGTGGAAGTAAGCTGTGCTATCGGTGATGAGACTGTGGACGGACAGCCTTATGAGCAGATAGTTGAGACTGCAAGAGATTATATCCGCAGCATTGGTGGTTTTGAGAAATTCGCGGAGTGGGGACTTGTAAGATGATGATAAGCCATACAAAAGAACGTCTCAGATGGATAGAGAAGGAACTCGCAGCAAGAGGTGTAAAGGATTACAGGTTCTGTACACAGAATGATGATTATGTATGTGATAAAAACGGAAACCTATATTCAATTTGCAAAACGATGATGCGATCTGGCAAAGAAGTTAAACAATACAGGATTCTACCAATTCATGGGTCTGTGGAAGATGGCTATATTACTTATCGGATAAAGGTGAATGGTGTGAGAAAACACTTAAGAGGTCATCGCATCATGCTAGACGCCTGGGAAGGGAATAAACCGGGCATGGTAATAAATCACAAGGATGGAAACAAGCTAAATAATAACCTTGAAAACTTAGAGTGGTGTACGATCGCTGAAAACAATCATCATGCTATAGAGACTAAACTATATGATCCTGGCGCTCTTGAAAAAAGGGTTTATGTGCTTCCGAAAGAAGAATGGCTTACGGTTTACATACTTCATAAACACTGTGGCTATTCGTTTAGAAGTTTGGGGCGCATGAATAGGTGCTCTCGAGGAGCTATTGAAAGGGTGTATAAGAGGATGGATTCTGTAATTAAAAGAGTGGAGAAATACTATGAATGCAGAACTGTTAAAATATGAATTGGTTGATACCGATAAATTGATTCCGTATGTAAATAATTCGAGAACACATACGGAAGAACAGGTAAAAAAGGTCATGTCATCTATAAAGGAATTCGGATTTTTAAATCCAATCCTTATTTCTGATGAAAATGTTATTGTTGCCGGTCATTGCAGGCTTATTGCAGCACAGAGGCTTGGGATAAAGAAAGTCCCGTGTATATGCGAAAACTACCTAAGTGCTTCGCAGCGAAAGGCATATGTAATAGCTGACAATCGCTTAGCGCTTGACGCAGGCTGGGATGAAGAGATGCTGAGAGTCGAACTCGAAGCACTCGAGGAACTCGGCTACGGACTCGAATATACAGGTTTTGATGAAGAAGAGCTTAAGGCTCTTTTTTCAATCGAGGACGATCCTGAAGTAGAGGATGATGACTTTGATCTGACCGCTGCTCTCGAGAAGGCTTCTTTCGTGGAGCAGGGCGATGTCTGGCATGTGGGCAGGCACACACTTATGTGTGGAGACGCTACAGATCCAGATGCTGTGAATGCTCTCATGGGAGATGCGAAAGCAAATCTTATGATGACAGATCCGCCATATGGAGTATCGTTTCAAAGCTCATCCGGCCTGACCATTAAAAACGACAGCATGAAGAACGAGGAGTTCTATGAATTCCTGCTCAAGGCTTTCATAAACATGAGAGATCATATGGCACAGGGTGCGGCTGCATACTGCTTCCATGCAGATACCGAAGGGCTAAACTTCAGACAGGCATTCATTGATGCCGGATTCCATCTTGCCGGTGTATGCATCTGGGTGAAGAATTCTCTGGTGCTTGGAAGGTCAGACTATCAGTGGCAGCATGAGCCGGTGCTTTATGGTTTCCTGCAAAACGGTAAGCACCCGTGGTACTCGGACAGAAAGCAGACTACGATCTGGAACTTCGATAAACCAAAGCGCAATGCCGATCATCCGACCTCAAAGCCGCTGGACCTGCTGTCTTACCCAATAGGTAATTCCACGCAGGCCAATGCTATCGTCATAGACACCTTTGGAGGGTCCGGCTCGACCATGATGGCGTGCGAGAAGATGAACCGGATCTGCTATATGATGGAGCTTGATGAGAAGTATGCATCTGTTATCCTGCGCCGCTACGTCGAGGATACCGGTGATGAAGAAAACGTCTGGTGTAAGAGGGCTGGCAAGAAGGTCATGTACTCCGATGTCGTTAAGGAAGTCTACGACGAACTGTAGATTGTATCTGTTTATACACTTGATATATGTACCGGTCAGAGCGAATATGTGCCTACCAATAAAAAGGAGGTACAGAAAATGACTTTAAACTACAACGTGGCAGGGCCAGAAAGGAAGAGGCTGGCACAGGTTATTGCAAAAGAAATCGGAGTCGATGCCCTATACAAAGGAGCACCGACCTTCGAATATGAGATGGACTACTTCACTCTCAGTAAAGATGGAGTCCTTGAATTTGATGATCAGTGGAAAGGTGCCCTAGACACAGAGAGAGTTCTTCTGGCCATCGAGCTTGCGGGTTTCGAAACGGAGGATGAACAATTGGAAGATACACTGACAATCAGCATGCCAATCATGGATGGCGAAGAGATATCCCGGCTTGAGGCACTGATCGAATCAAAGGAGAGCCTTATTCGAAAGGCCCTGGATGTAGAAAGCCTGCCGGTTATAGAAAACGAGGGCAAGCTCGAGTTCCCTTGGTTCAAAGCAGACGCGGACCCAGATGAGGTGAACGCGTATATGCTTTTCATTACAGCCCTTTGCAGGATGGCCAAAGAAGCCAAGAGGGTTAACGGCAAAGATCATCCGGTTGATAATGAGAAGTACGCATTCAGATGCTTTCTGCTGAGGCTCGGCTTCATCGGTGATGACTACAAAGCTGCCAGAAAGATTCTTCTCAGAAACCTCAGCGGATCATCTGCATTCAGGGATGGAGGCAAGAGCGATGAGATTTCCGAGTAGAGAGCAGGTTGCCGCTGTAAGGCAAAAATACCCGGCAGGGACGCGCGTAAAGCTGATTAGGATGGATGATCCGCAGGCACCGCCGAAAGGCACAAAGGGCACAGTACTCGGTGTCGACGATACCGGATCGCTCCTGATGAACTGGGATAATGGCTCCGGCCTGAATGTGATCTACGGCGTTGATCAGGTTCAGATTGTATCTGAATAAAGTCTACATTTGTCCGATATATAACTTGCTATATATGTGCATAAGAGCGAATATGCACATACCAAAAGACAAGGAGGACAAGACAATGACAAACACATTCTTTGAAGAGATTTACAGAAAGAGCTGCGAATACACCAAGGAAAAGAAGGCCAGGGAAGAGGAGAAGGACCAGATCATTGAGACCTGCGGCTGGGACAGCGAGGAGTACAAAGCCTGGAGAGAAAGACAGGAAAGCTTCAAATACCCATTTGAAAGCGGCCAGGTCAAAGCCTACAGAGCCTGGGAATACACAAAGGAGAACAACCTCAGCATCATTGCACTTAACGATTTTCTTTGGGACAGAGAGGTTAAGGATTTTGTAGAGACCTTAAGGGAAGCCGGCGTCACCGAGTTCTTCTACACAAACACTAGCACGGCGGTCATGGACAACATTCACGATCTTGCAGCAAACGGATGCGAGATGGCAGACCTTGCGACACTTCCGAAGAAGAACCACTGGGGCGAGGAAGAGGAGCTCAGAGGGATCAGATTCGAGATAAGGTAAGAGGCCAGGAAAAGGAGCAAAACAGCTCTTTTTCTCGTACAGATTGTATCGATATAAAGTCTATAAATATTGACGTATCCGCTTGCTATATATGTGTATAAGAGCGAATATGCACATACCAAAAGACAAGGAGGACACGACAATGACAATCACAGACGGAATGAAAACCTACAGACTGCCAAACCCAACATGCCAGGAGGACCTCGAGACAAGCTGGAGCACGGTCCTGAACTTCGGAGACAAGGTGATCCTTGCAGGACACTACTACAACGGACCGGGAAAGCCGAGCTACTTCGGAGCGGTTTACGAATTCCTCACAGACGACACTTCCTGCGAAGGCGCCATCGGGCTCAGCGCGGTCAGCGAAGTCGAGTTTGAAGATAACGGCCACGCGGTAGCCTGGGCGATACAGAACGCATAAGAAAAGCCGAATGAGAATAGGGCAAAGCGGCCCTTTCTCTTGTGCGGATTGTATCGATATAAAGTCTTGGAAATACTCATTATTAACTTGCTATAAGTGTGCATAAGAGCGAATATACACACAACAAAAGGAAAGGCAAGGAGGCAAAAACCATGAGATTCATCGACAAGACAGGCTGCAAAAGCGCATTCGAAAAGGGAGCAGACAAGGAGATCAAGAGCCTTGGCAAGCTGACAAGGACAGCAACCAGGATCGCAGAGGAAAACGGACTCGGAGTTCTGAAGACAAGACAGGGAGCATACAGGATCATAAAAGCAAGCGGCCTTGGGGCATACGAAGACTTCCTGACAAGCCTCGGAGAGGTTGACACCTTCCTGAAGAACCTGGACGCACACAAAAGCACAAGATACTAAAAACAAAGAGATAACGGTCTAAGGGTCTTTTCTTGTACAGATAGATGGAGGACTCGCTATGGCGGGTTATTTTTTATGAAATATAAACCGACGAAGTTCATGGCCAAAGGCTCACATTATGATGAATCAAGAGCCGATCATGCTGTGAACTTCATACAATGCCTGAAACACACCAAGGGGAGATTCGCCGGAAAACCTTTCGAGTTATTCCCTTGGCAGGAACAGATAATACGCGACATCTTCGGTATTGTGAAAGTGGACGGGAACCGGCAATTCAGGACCGCATACATCGAGATACCAAAGAAGAATGGTAAGAGTGAACTCGCTGCAGCGATTGCTCTGTATCTTCTGTACGCAGATGGCGAGGCATCGCCGGAGGTGTACGGTGCTGCGACAGACAGGCAGCAGGCGAGCATCGTATTCGATGTTGCCAAGGTCATGGCAGAGATGAATCCGGCCCTTATGAAGCGCAGCAAAATCCTGGCTGCAAACAAGAGAATCCGGAATCTTTCGAATAACGGTTTTTATCAGGTACTGTCAGCGGATGTGGGATCGAAGCACGGCCTTAACGTTTCAGGGCTCGTGTACGACGAGATCCACGCCGCTCCTAATAGGAAATTATACGATATCCTAACAAAAGGATCAGGCGATGCTCGTGAGCAACCGCTATACTTTCTGATCACGACTGCCGGGAACGATATCAATAGCATCTGCTATGAGCTTCATCAGAAGGCGGAGGATGTTCTCGAAGGAAGGAAGAATGATCCGACTTTCTATCCTGTCATATATGGCGCTGCTATGGATGCCGATTGGACAGACCCAGAGGTCTGGAAGAAAGCGAATCCGTCACTAGGTCTGACAATAAAAATGGAGTCAGTTGCAGCCGCGTGCAAAGAGGCCCAGGATAATCCGGCAGAAGAGAATGTGTTCAGACAGCTCAGGCTGGATCAGTGGGTCAAGCAGGCTGTCAGATGGATGCCAATTGAGAAATGGGATGAATGCAGCTTCCCGGTTTTAGAGTCAGAACTTGAAGGCCGGATTTGCTATGGCGGACTTGACCTTTCCAGCACGACAGATATTACAGCCTTCGTGCTGATCTTCCCGCCAGAGGATGAAGATGACAAATACAGCATTCTGCCATACTTCTGGCTGCCGGAGGAGTCTCTGGATCTCAGGGTCCGGCGTGATCATGTTCCATACGATGTATGGGAGAAGCAAGGATATATCATGACGACCGAGGGTAACGTGATTCATTACGGCTTCATTGAGAGCTTCATCGAGGATCTCGGCACCAGGTTCAATATCCGTGAGATCGCCTTCGATAGATGGGGTGCGGTTCAGATGGTACAGAACCTCGAGGGCATGGGTTTTACTGTAGTTCCGTTCGGCCAGGGCTTTGCTTCAATGTCGAGTCCCACTAAAGAATTACTTAAGCTCACATTGGAGCAGAAGATAGCTCACGGCGGCAATCCTGTGCTCCGCTGGATGATGGATAATGCTGTGGTCAGGACAGATCCAGCAGGGAACATAAAAATAGACAAGTCGAAGGCCGTCGAGAAAGTCGATGGCTGCATCGCAACAGTTATGGCACTGGATAGGACACTTAGGTGTGAGAATCAGATAACGGATAGCGTATATGACGACCGAGGGCTGCTTGTCTTCTAAAAAAAGTACAAGGCAGTACAATACGAAAAATACATGAAATCCGACAAAAAATGACCGAAATCCGACATTGTTCTCCCTCGGCGTGAAACACCCTGTGAAACACAAAAAATGCTTCTTGACCGCAGAATTACAAGCTCGTATATTGTACTCACCGGCCGGAATTCATAATTGCAGGGAGGACAATAAATGCTTGTAAAAGGACAGATCAGAAACGTTGTAGAATCAGCAATGATCAAGTACGCTGCTGAGAATGACGGCAAGAAGGGAATAGCTAAAAAGGACGTTATAACTTTTGTGATGCTGCAGGGCGGCAACATGGACGATGTGAAGCTTGCCATGATAGAGGGCATGAACATAATCGCCGGGGACAAGATAAAGTGGGAGGCCATGTAGCAGCCGATATTGTATCGATATAAAGTCTATAAATACCTTCGAATTAACTTGCTATATATGTGCATTAGAGCGAATATACACATACCAAAAGAACGGAGGGCAAAGACGATGAAGAAGATTACAAAGAGAACCATAAAGGACCTGGAAAAAAGACTCGCAGAGGAACAGACAAAGGAAAACAGCGACATCAAAAGGATCACATTCCTGAAAGCGACCATAAACAGCTATAGCAAGCAGCTTGGCCTCGCAGAGCCTTACACCTGGTAAGAATAAAGACATACGGATTACACAAGAGCCTTCGGGCTCTTTTTTTATGGGGGGGAATACTGATGGGCATATTTGAGATGCTTTTTAAATCAAGAGACAAGCCAGAAAACATGACAAACGGAAGTGCATACAGCTTCTTCTTTGGTACGAGCTCTGCCGGCAAGAGGGTAAACGAAAGGTCTGCGATGCAGATGACTGCTGTGTATAGCTGCGTCAGGATTCTTTCGGAAGCGGTAGCGAGTCTGCCACTTCATATGTACGAGATCAAGGATAACGGCAGCAAGGTGAAAGCGGGTGCTCATCCGCTGTATTTCCTTTTGCATGATGAGCCAAACCCGGAGATGACGAGTTTCATATTCAGGGAAACTCTGATGACACACCTTCTCCTTTACGGAAATGCATATGCGCAGGTTATCCGTAATGGCAAAGGAGAAGTCATAGCACTGTATCCGCTAATGCCAGAACGCATGAAAGTGGACCGGGACGATAACGGACAGCTCTACTACGAGTATTCAGTATCTGATGCAGATGCACCGACCATGAAGGGCACCACTGTGAAGCTGAACCCTATGGACGTGCTGCACGTTCCGGGGCTTGGGTTTGATGGCCTGGTCGGATATAGCCCAATCGCTATGGCGAAGAATGCGATCGGCCTTGCAATCGCAACTGAGGAGTTTGGCTCGAAGTTCTTCGCAAACGGCGCTAATCCGTCAGGAGTGCTTGAGCATCCTGGAGTTCTGAAAGACCCGTCAAAGATAAGAGACAGCTGGACGCAGACTTTCGGAGGATCTGGTAACTCTAACAAGGTCGCTGTTTTGGAAGAAGGTATGCACTATACGCCGATCAGCATATCACCTGAGCAGGCACAGTTTTTGGAGACCCGGAAATTTCAGATATCTGAGATTGCCAGGATATTCCGCGTGCCACCACACATGATAGGTGACCTCGACAGATCCACATTTAACAACATAGAAAACATGTCACGAGAATTTGTGACTTACACCCTTGATCCGTGGCTCGTCAGATGGGAGCAGGCAATCAAGCGAGTTCTTATAGCTCCGGAAGAGAAGAAGAAATACTTCGTCAAGTTCAATGTTGACGGACTTCTTCGGGGCGATTATCAGAGCCGCATGACAGGATATGCGACTGCGATCAACAACGGATTCATGTGTCCAAACGATGTCAGATCGCTTGAGCAGCTTGATCTCATACCGGAGGAGAAAGGCGGAAATAACTTCATGGTAAACGGCAACATGGTCAAACTCGAAGACGTGGGCGCTGCGTATCTGGAGGGAAAGGAGAATACAAACGATGCAGAAGTTTTGGAACTGGAAACAGATAAAGAATGAGGATGAAGGCGGCGAGGTCGTCGAGAGGGTCCTGGAGTTCTACGGAACCATAGCGGATCAGACCTGGTACGACGACGACATTACCCCGGCCATGTTCAAAGAGGAGCTATTCTCGGGAACAGGCCCGGTAACGATCTACCTGAACTCACCTGGCGGAGACTGCTTCGCGGCAAGCCAGATTTACACGATGCTCATGGACTACAAAGGCCCGGTCACTGTGAAGATTGACGGCATCGCGGCATCCGCAGCATCTGTGATTGCTATGGCGGGCACAGATGTCCTGATGGCACCGACAGCAATGATGATGATCCATAACCCGGCCACCATAGCATTTGGTGATCATAAGGAGATGGAGAAGGCCATCGACATGCTGGAGGAAGTAAAGAGCGCGATTGTGAACTCTTACGAAATCAAGACATCACTGCCAAGGAAGACACTGTCAAAGATGATGGATGAAGAAACCTGGATGAACGCGATGAAGGCTATAGAGCTTGGTTTCGCAGATGGCCTCATAGAGGACTCAAAAAGACAGACAGATCCGGAGGCATATAGCTTCTCGGCCAGCAATGCCGAGAGGGTCCTGATCAATAAGCTCACAGCAAAGGCGGAGCCTGAAACAAAAGAAGAACCGGTACCTATGGGACGCTCAGTTGATGAACTGAAGGCGTCCCTTTTTAAGAAGCTGCTTTAGCAGAGGAGGAACAAAAATGACAATTATAGAAATGAGAGAGAAAAGAGCTAAGCTCTGGAATTCTATGGAAAGCTTCCTGGATACAAGAAGAAACGAGATGGGAGTTCTTTCCGCAGACGACGATGCAACATACGCATCGATGGAAGCCGATCTCGATGCAATGACAAACGAGATCAGAAGAATGGAAAGGCGTGATGCTCACGAGGCCGAGATGAACAAGGCTGTGAATGAGCCGATCAGAATCATGCCTGAAAAGGACGGCATAAAGCCTGAGAAGATGGGCAGGGCCTCTGATGAATATCATGAGGACTTCTGCAATCATCTGTCCGGAAGACCACTCGTGCACAACGTGCTTTCTACCACACCTGGCGAGAACGGTGGTTATCTCGTACCTGAGGATTATGAAAGACAGATTCTCCAGGAGCTCGAGGAAGAGAACGTCATCAGAAAGCTGGCGAAGGTAATCACGACAAACCACGAGAGAAAGATCCCGGTGGCTGTCGATCACTCCGTAGCACACTGGACACTCGAGAACGCTCCATACCAGGAGAGCAATCCGACCTTCGGTATCAAGCAGCTTGATGCATATAAGCTGACAGACCTCGCAAGAGTATCTGAGGAGCTTCTGCAAGATTCTGCGTTTAATATCGAGGAGTATCTCAGACACGAGTTTGCAAGAGCCTTCGGTATCGCTGAGGAGGAAGCGTTCTGCGTAGGCGATGGTGTGAACAAGCCGACAGGTATCTTCACTGCTCAGGGCGGCGAGGTAGGCGTTACTGCTGCAGGTGCAACTGCAATAACAGCAGACGAGATGATCTCCCTGATCTACTCTCTTAAGAGCCCGTACAGAAGAAACGCGAAGTTCCTGATGCACGATCAGACTATCAGTCTTCTCAGAAAGCTCAAGGACGGAAACGGAGCATACCTCTGGCAGCCATCTGTCCAGGCAGGTGAGCCGGACAGACTCCTGGGCTATGACCTTTACACCTCGCCATACGTGCCGACAGTAGCATCAGGTGCACTTGCTGTTGCCTTCGGTGATTTCAAGAATTACTGGATCGGTGACAGACAGGGCAGGACAGTCCAGAGACTGAACGAGCTTTATGCTACGAACGGCCAAATCGGTTACATCTCGGCTGAGCGTGTCGACGGCAAGATGATCATGCCTGAGGGCGTGAAGCTCCTGCAGATGAAGTAATGGAGGTGCGTCATGAACATGCATAACGTAAAGAACTACACCGAGCAGGGCGGCGAAGTCACTCATATCGGTGGAAAGCTCATATTCGATGAAGGGGCCGAGGTCATCGGCCTTCCTTCACCATCGGGCGGCATGATCGAGAAGCAGGATGCAAGCACAGCAAGCTCTGTTGCTGCACTGAAGAACGATTTCAATGCTCTGATCCTGAAGATGAAGGATGCTGGGGTCATGGAAGCTGATGCCATGAACATCACGGTAAGACTTGCTCCAAGTCTCACAGATTCTGTTGCTGCTGCAAACAATGCCAAGGCGACTGTTGCGCTGGCAGACGGAGTTATCACCATCACAGCAGATGTGGACGAACTCGAGGAGTCTGAAAGCTCTGCTCCAGGCCAGGGCACCCACAAGTGGATCGGCCTCGGCATAGGAACGGGCATAGCAGACCTTGCGAAGGTCAGGTACAACGGCAGCTACCTTTCTGCAGCTGATGCAGCAGAAGCTCAGTCTGTCGGGCTTGACCATGCTGGCGAGTTCGTGCTGTACGTAAGAGCTGATGAGCTGGTGAGTACGCCTAAGATCATCACCTTAAAGGGTGATGGCTGCGAAGAGGTAAGTATCACTATCTCAGTATCTGATGAGTAACGGGAAAGGAGGCTGCTATGGTATTCATTACACTTCAGGAGGCCAAAGGGTATCTAAGGGTCGACTTCGATGATGACGATGAACTCATCGGCAGCCTCCTGGATAGTGCAGCACTTTTATGCCGCGACGTGGCACGGCTCACAGACGCCGAGTGGGAGGACATAGACTCAGACAAACCCTGGTCGGATACGTTTAATAAGAAGGGGACCAAGGAGATGCGGGCGAGCCTCAAGGCAGCGATCCTTTATGCAACTGCATACCTGTATGAGCACAGGGAGGAAGCTGACCACCATGAGCTTGCGCTGTCTCTTAGGTCTCTTCTCTTTGCATCACACGAGGGAGGTTTCTGATGGATATTGCACTTCTGGATAAGAAAGTTACTATCCAGGCAAATGAGCTGATTACTGACGAAATCGGTAACCACTCTAATGCCTGGTCTGACTATTACACATGCATGGCGACCATATCCGGTGAGGGCGGTGATGAGGTCCGTGATGCAGGAGAGATTGTCAATAAGGTTGACCTCTCAGTCACAGTCCGCTGGTGCAGTAAGACAAAAGCTGTCACATCAACAGGTTACCGGATAGTGATCGATGATGTTCTGTACGACATAGTCGGGATTGACCATTTCTCGTATACGAACAAGGCGATCAAATTTAAATGCCAGAAGGTGAGACGATGAGCATCAAGATATCTGAACTAGCAAGTGCAATAGAAAAGGAACTGACACTGCAACAAAAGACGTCAACAGAGGCAGTGAAGAAGGCAGCCTATGACTCTGCACGCGAGATAAAGGATGATGTTCAAAATCACGCACCTGTTGGAAGGACCGGCAAGTATGCCAAAAGCTGGCGTACCAAGAAGACTGAGGAGACGATTACAAGCGTGTCATACGTCGTTCATGCAGGACCATCCGGTTACAGGCTCGCCCACCTTCTTGAATATGGTCATGCCAAGCGTGGCGGCGGCAGAGTCGCTGCACAGCCGCATATTAAGACTGCCGAGACAAGAGGTATAAGGCAGTTTGAAGAGAAGATCAGGAGGAACATAAGATGACCGAGATTATGAATCAGATAGGTCTGCCTTGGGCTTACCACCACTTTGCAGAAGGTGAGTCGCCTGATCCACCTTTCGTGCTGTACCTGTATCCGGAGAGCGACAACTTCGGTGCAGACAACATAGTCTACTCAAAAGGGACACGGGTCTATCTGGAACTGTACACAGATCTTAAAGACCCGGATATGGAAGCGAACATAGAGAGCATTCTCGAATCACACGGCATCTTCTGGGAGAAGTCCGAAGTATGGATCGAATCCGAAAGCCTGTACGAGGTGCTCTATTCATTTGAAATGGAGGTAAAGTAAATGGCTGATAAAAACAAACTCACATACGGCCTTTCGAATGTTCACGTATGGCCGATCACAGCCACAAGCGATGAAGGTGTGCCGACATATGGAACCAGGATCAAGGTCCCAGGTGCTAAGGAGGTATCTCTTTCTGCAGAGGGTGAGACGATCAAGTTCTATGCGGACAACATCATATACTGGGCAGCTGAAGCCAACAACGGATACAGCGGAACACTCACAATCGTCAGGGTACCTGAGGAATTCGCTGAGCAGATCCTGAAGCAGATCAAGGACGTGAACGGTGCGCTTGTTGAGGACGCGGATGCGACCGGAGCGGAGTTTGCTATGGCGTTTGAGTTCGAGGGCGACGTGAACAAGAAGAGACATGTCTTCTACCGATGCACTGCTGGACGGCCGGAGGTATCTTCGAAGACAAAGGAAGAGAACATCGAGCCTAACACACAGGAGGTAGCTATCAATGCTATCCCGAGGCTGGACAACCACTTTGTGAAAGCGACAGTCGAGGACTCGACATCTTCTGCTTACGAAGAGTGGTACGGCACAACACCATACGAGCCGACCCTGACAGCGACTCCGGTCGTGGATCCAGATCCGGAAGGAGAAGAGAACAATGGTTAAGACGATAAAGATAGGTGAGAGGGATGTTCGCTTTGATACATCCCTCGCCTGGATGTTCAAATACAGGACGCAGTTTGGGCATGATCCAATCGATGTGATCATGCCGGCGATAAAGGCTGCGATCCCTCTTGTAGAGATCGAAGGCGGCAAGCTTACTATTGCAGACCTGGATCTTCTGACGGATATCCTGGGAGAGCTTAACTTCACAGAAGCTCTCCAGCTGATTTGGGCACTTGCAGCAAATGGCGACAGGGAGATAGATGATCCGGCAACATGGTATGCCGGATTCGAGTTCTTCCCTCTGGATGATGTGCTTACAGAGATTGCACCTGCAGTGTTCGAGTCCTGCATAAGCTCAAAAAAATACAAGGCACTGTCGGAGAAGATGAGATCGGCAGTGCCGGAGAATTTGAAATAGGGCTGGAATCCATACTGCAGGGAGGTCTCATGAGGGGCCTCCGTATGGCTGATACTGAGACCATGACACTCGGCATGTGGGTCGACTACGTAATCGAGTGGAACAATATACACTTCTCCGAGAAGGAGCCCGTGAAGAAAAGAGCGACACAGGCTGACTTTGACCGTTTCTAATTGCATCAGACCAAATCTTATGCTAATATATGCATAGAAAAGAGCTACCGATAGACGGTCAGCCCGAATAGTGAATTTTAACAGCTAATAGCCGCCAAAGATTACCAGTCGAGGGCGGCTATTTCTGTGTTTTATTATTATCCTTGCTTCCGATCGCATATCCGAGAGCGAAGGATGTCAAGCACAGGCTCAACAGTCCAATCATTCCTTCAATGGTCAGCATCAGCTTAGCCCTCCTTTCCGCAGGATTCCCAAAGGGTTTCTATGTGATCGGAGGGTCACAGTCCCTCCGCAGAGGGCTAACCGCCTACCGTGTCTCAGGTAGCTCAGAAGCAGTATAACACATCAGACGCCTCTTCGGAGGTGTTTTTTCATGTGTATTTTTCAGAAAGGAGGAGCCTTAGATGGCAGGCAACATAAAAGGAATATGTATAGAGCTAAACGGCGATACCACTAAGCTGGATAAGGCTCTTCGTAACGTAAACAAAGAGACAAAGGACGTTCAGAAAAAGCTGCAGGAAGTAGAGCGCGCCCTGAAGATGGACCCGGGCAACACTGAACTTATAGCACAGAAGGAGAAGCTCCTCGGACAGGAAATAGATAAGACGAAACAGAAACTCGAGATGCTCCGTAAAGCTGACGAGAAAGTCAGTAAGGAGATGGAGGATGGCATCGAGGGAGCAGCAGATAAGCATGAGGAGCTCCAGCGCCAGATCGCAACGACCGAGTCGAAGGAGAAGATGCTCCAAAAGGAGTTCGATAAACTACGTGAGGTCCCATCAAAGGTCGACCAGATCGCAGAGTCGATGGCGAAGACCGGTGAGAAGGTCAAAGAGGTCGGAGACAAGCTTAAGTCTATGGGAAAGACTTACTCGATGTACGTCACTGCACCATTAGTCGCGGCCGGAACTGTCGGAGCTAAGAAGTTTGCTGATGTGGACAAGATCATGCAGCTCACAAACGCCACGATGGGAAACACTGCAGATCAGGCAGAGCTTCTAAGCAAGGCCATGAAGGATGCTGCATCGAATTCCACATTCGGTATGACAGATGCAGCAAATGCTACACTGAATTTCGCGAGAGCAGGTCTTACCGCAGAGCAGGCAGCCGCAGCACTTGCACCCGCTATGAACCTTGCAGCAGGCGAAGGCGGTGAGCTGGACACTGTGTCTGCCGGCCTTGTTGCGACTATAAACGGCTTTGCAGGCTCGTTTGAAGAAGCATCAGACTATGCTGATGTCTTTGCAAATGCCTGTAATAACTCTGCACTTGATGTGAACAGCCTGTCAGAAGCGATGTCTGTTGCAGCACCTATATTTCATGCTGCCGGATATGATGTGAGAGACGCTGCCCTGTATATGGGCACAATGGCAAATGCCGGTATCGATGCGGGCACTGCTGCCAATGCACTGAAAACAGGTATGGCAAAGCTGGTATCTCCTGCAAAGCAGGGTAAAGACTGGCTGGATAAGCTCGGGGTCAGTATCACAAAAGCTGATGGCTCGATGAAGGATTCTGTGACCGTTCAAAGAGAGCTGCATGATGCATTTGCCGGCCTTTCCGAATCAGAGCAGATCGCAGCGGCAAGTGCGATCTTTGGAAAGAACCAGATGTCAAACTGGCTCGCCCTTATAAATACAGCACCGGAGGATGTAGCAAAGCTCTCTTCTGCGATCGGAGAACAGGGCACGACGACTGAGATGGCAGAAGCCATGATGAGTGGGTTTGGTGGCTCGCTTGAAAAACTGAAATCCTCGATCGATGTAGCTGCAACATCTCTTGGTGAAGCACTCGCGCCTATAATACTGGCTGTGGCAAACGGACTTCAGAAGCTCGTTGACTGGTTCAATAACCTGAGCCCGGCCATGCAAAGAGTGGTGGCGGTAGTAGGAATAATCGTAGCGGCTATTGGGCCGCTTCTTTTGATTATAGGAACTCTGATGTCAGCGGCAGGATCGATCATGATGATGGCACCTTTAATCGCAGGAGCAATCGGCGCTATAGCACCGGTCATACTCATAGTGATCGGGGTGATCACGCTGCTTGTTACTGCAGGCGTGTTCCTGTACAAAAACTGGGATACCATCAAGGAAAAGGCAGCTGCTTTTAAGGATGCAGTGGCAAATGCCTGGCAAACTCTGAAGGATAAGGTCTCCGCTATACTGCAGAGCCTGAGCTCCTTTATTTCACAGACGTGGCAGGCAATACGGAATACAGCGATCCAGCTTGCAAAGAGTCTTGTTTCGGTAGTCATCACAAGATTCCAGAACCTTAAGACAAACGCGGCAAGGATATGGAATGCTGTGAAAAATGCCATCACGCATCCTATGGAAACAGCAAAAGCTGCTGTGGGGAGGATAATAGCGAGGATAAAGAGCTTCTTCCCCATAAGGGTAGGGAACCTGCTGTCTGGCATAAAGCTTCCGCATTTCAGTATACGAGGCAGGTTCTCGCTGAACCCGCCGTCTGTCCCGAGCTTTGGTGTCAGATGGTATAAGAGAGGAGGCATTTTCAATAAGCCAACACTGATGCCGGGAATAGGAGAAGCCGGGCCGGAGGCTGTGGTTCCACTGGATCAGTTCTGGGCGAAGCTCGATGCGATGACTGAGTCACTAAGGGTATCCTCTGAGAACAATACTGCTTTGATGGCGCTGCTGACACAGTATCTTCCATACCTGCCGGAGCTCGCTAATATGCAGCTTGTGACAGATACAGGAGCCCTTGTGGGTCAGCTTGCTCCGCAGATGGATGACAGGCTCGGGATTCTGGCTCAGAGGCAAAGGAGGCAGTAATGTATCATTCATTGATAATATCCGGAAAGAATACATATGATGAGTGGGGGCTTGTTCCTATGAGCCGTCCATTAGTGAATCCACCTGCAGTAAAGACGACGTATGTAGACCTTCCGGCATCACACGGAGTGCTCGACTATACGTCCTTGCTTCTGGCAGAGACTCCTTACGGCCAAAGAGAAGGGTCCTGGGAGTTCTATTTGAAGGCGGGCAGGAGCTGGGCAAATGTCTACTCGGATCTGATGAACTTCCTTCATGGAGAGAGACATACTGTCATACTTGAGGACGATCCAAACTTTCAGTATACGGGCAGGCTCTTTGTAAACAGCTGGAAATCTGACAAGAACTACTCGACTATAACTATCGGATACAACCTTGATCCGTTCAAATATTCTGTGAACGGCACGGAGGAGATAGACTGGCTGTGGAATGACCTGTTTGCAGAAATTATACAGTATGGAACATTCAACGTCTCTGGTACTAAATATCGGAACTTCATAAACCGGGGACTCAGGACTGCTATCCCGACATTCACGCTGAGTTCTTCGATGACAGTGGAGTTCAACGGTAGTTCATATGGCCTGATGAAGGGAAAGAACTATAATGCGAATCTCGCGCTCGAGCCTGGAGATAACATCATGAAGTTCACCGGAAACGGTGATGTGACCGTAAGCTACAGGGAGGTATCGCTATGATATACAGAGTGATCCTGGACGGGAATGACATACTGAACTTCCAGGAAAGAGAGTACGTGCTCCTGAATCCTATGATCAATATGGAACTCAATACCGCAGGGGCATTCGAGTTCTCGATGCCACCGTCCCATGCCTTCTATGATTCGATCAATCCCATAACATCGACCATAGAGGTATACGAAGATGAGAGCCTGCTGTGGTTTGGCAGGCCAATGGAGATAAAGAAGGATTTCTTCAATAATCGCCAGGTGTACTGTGAAGGTGCTCTGGCGTTTTTTAATGACTCAGTACAGCGTTTGCATGAGTATGACAGCATATCACTCCATACATTCTTCCGGACGGTCATATCAGGCCATAACAGTCAGGTGGCGCAGGACCGGCGCTTCACAGTCGGAAGGATCACGGTAACGGACAAAAGCGTCTACAGGAAATTGAACTACGACTCGACTTTTGATTGCCTCAAAAGACAGTGTCTCGATGCGGAGGGAGGCTATTTCTTTGTTAGACGAGAGAACGGAGTAAACTACATCGACTGGCTGTCAGATATGCCGTATTCATGTAACCAGCCTGTTGAGTTCGGGTTAAACCTTCTGGATCTGACATCGGATTTCAATGGGACAACAATAGCGACAAGCGTAATCCCGCTCGGAGATGCAGACGAGGAAACAGGTAATCCGCTCACTGTATCAAGCGTGAACGGAGGAAGAGACTATATCGACAGCCAGGCAGTATCGCTGTATGGACGCATAACAAGGGCCGTGCAGTTTTCCGGAGTTAAGAATGCGAATACTCTATACGCTGACGGGCTTGAATACCTGCAGAGCGCACAGTTCGATGATCTGATCATCGAGTGTACTGCTGCAGAACTCCATTCCCAGAACGAGAACTATGAACCGTTCAGGGTCGGACAAAAGATACGATGCAAATCTAATCCGCATCTGCTGGACAGGATGTTCCCGCTCGTGAAGATGTCTCTGAATCTGGATACGGCAGCCAAGCAGATCACGCTCGGCACGCAGGCAAGACAGTCTCTTACAAAGATCACAAAAGAAGTAGAAGAGGCTGCTGTGGAAGATCCGGCAACTAAGGAAGAGATAAGTGAAATAAGCACCGACATATCAGATATAAACACAGATATTGGGAATATAAACACGGATATCGGAAAAATAAAAGACGATATCACTGATATACAGAATCAAATCGATGGAGGCGGTGATGGCTGGACTCACCAGATCAACGGTCAGTCAGTGCAAACTGGTACCATTAATTTCGTCACATAAGGAGAGCCATGATTGTAGTTGGGGGAAAAGAATTCATTACGCTTGACGATGAGTTATTCGTAAACGGGCAAAAGGTCAGGAAAGCTTATGTCAACGGGAGCCTGGTTTATCCGGATATAACACTGGACGGAAGTGTTGCTGTATGCTCCGGGAAGACAACTATCTCGATCCCGGGGACCTCTTTCCCCGGAAAATACGAATCGGGTTCAACTGCCTATCTTGACGGTGGAACTGCAACCACGCCTGGTTATACTTTTACAGGATCATTCAAGACATACATATTCCACAACGGCGGGATAAGGGACGTAGGATGGTGCGGTTTTATACCCTATGATAGAGTGAGTCCAGACGGCGGTGGCTATCCTGTAGGCTGGCCAGGCACCTGGCCTCAGGCATACGGACTGAGTCATTGGCCTAATGCCAAACTAATTACTGGCAAGTTTATCGATGCTCAGCTTGTGGGCAGATGGGAGAATCATAACTACTATGATAATGCTGAGATCTATACATTCATAAAATTTCATGCACCTAATGGCCGCACTGTTGGGTCGTCTGGATACTACCTTTCTGGCGGTTCACACGGCGAATGGAGGCTGAAATCACTGAACAACAAAGGAGCCGCTGAATACAACGACAATATAATTGTATATTACCAGACGCATGACAATAGATGGGATGGTACATGGTATTCGAGCACAGTCTTATATGCTGGCGAAGATACCTATGTGCATAATGCGTGGACTGGAGATGGAGGAAATGATCTCAAAGACGCTCTTAGCTTCAGTACGGATTACGAATATGGAATGTACTCGTCTTATATGCAAAAGGTGATGCCTGAAGACAAAAGTGTATTCAATTTTGGCGTTGAAATAAGAGGTAGGCTTAACACCACATACGAAAGTGATTTCGATGATTGGTACAGACCGTTAGATTTCCATGATACGACAGAAGATTTATCTTATATCGCTGGCTACATCCCTATAACTCAGGTGCATTATGTAGGTCCTTTGGAAGATGTGCCAAAGTCGATAAATAAAGGGAACAGGATGTTTGAACCGCTAAAATGGTTTGACCCGTCCGAACTATAACAATATGTAACAAGGAGACTGAGCATGATAATAGGAAAGCCTATAACTATACCTGAAAAAACTGAATATTACAGCGGCGCGTATACTGTAAACCCGTCAACTGCTGTTCAGGTGCTTTCTGTCTCCGGACGTAAAATGACGAGCAACCTTACCATCGGTTCAGCGGCTTCTGATTCATTTGATAAGTATGTTGAGGGGAGGATGAGTTCTGTAAGGAATACATCTGCTTCGTATATAGCAAGTTATGTTTTCGCATCAACCAGACTTGAGAATGTAAGCTTCGAGAAAGCAAGCTATATTGGATCATACGCATTCGCTTTTGGAAGCATCCAGCGAGCATCGTTCCCGTCGTGTGTTTCGATATACAGCGCCGCATTCTCTTCGTGCAATCGTCTATCTGAAATATATATGCCGTTGGTAAAAATGATAGGGAGCCATGCATTTAATCGTTGCTGGAGTCTTTCCTCTGCGAATATTCCGTCATGCGAGAGAATGGATGAAAATGTATTTGCATACTGTTCTCAGCTGCAGTCAGTTAGTATGCCTAAGTGTTCATATATTGGAAATTATGCATTTCAAAGCTGCAGCAGGTTGTCATATATTGATGCTCCGTCATGCACGAGAGTAGGCAGCGCTGCATTTCAGTCATGCTATTCACTCAGCGGATTAAATATGCCAAGAGTAACTGAGGTATATGGATACGGATTCTATAACACGGGTATCGAGAATGCAGACCTTCCGGAGCTGGTTTATGGCGGCTCGTATTTATTCGGATACTGCTCCAAGCTAATAAGTGTGGATCTTCCTAACATTTCGAGCATAGCATCGTGGGCGTTCTATAACTGCTCATCGCTCAGGACTGTCAGTGCGCCAAACTGTAACGGTGTATGGAGCGCTGCATTCTATAGCTGCTATTCGCTGGAGAGCTTCACGGCTCCAAAATGCACGATGGTATCCGACTATGCGTTCTTCAATTGTTTCGCATTGTCAATGGCGTCATTTGATTCCGGGATATACATAGGATCGTATGCATTTCGAAGTGCATCTGCGCTGCGGGAAGTAACCATGCCGAGCTGTGAGTTCGTAGGACAGTACGCCTTTGGCGAGTGTTCGTCCCTTACATCTGCAAGATTTCCGCATTGCAGCAGTATAGGAACCTATGCATTTGCATCATGTGTAAACCTTGTTGATGTTGATTTCACTGAACTCACGTATGTTGCTGGCAGTGCATTTATGAGATGTTCTTCTCTCAGAACCATAAGTTTACCTGTGTGTTCTGTGATAAGCTACTCAGCATTCTATAGTTGTTTTGCACTTGAGTCACTGTATCTCATGGGCTCGTCAGTTGCATCACTAAGCTCTACAGCCTTTTACTACACGCCAATGTCCTCTATAGGATATATTGGTGCATACGGCTCGATATTCGTGCCGGAAAGTCTGTATTCGGCATACGTAAGAGCATCTGGATGGTCGTATTACTCAAACAGGATAGTTTCAGTTGCGGAGGAATAAGATGAGATTACAGATATTAGTGCCTCAGTATAAAGAGGCTGATGAAGTCATAAAACCATTGCTCGATTCGATAGCGATCCAGCAGAATATATCATTTGAAGATATCGGAGTAGTCATAGTAAATGACGGCTCCGATGTTTTCTTATCCGATGAGCTTCTGAAAAGCTATCCGTTTGAAGTGCAGTATCTCAGAGAACAACACAGAGGTGTTTCCGGAACACGGAATGCATGTCTTGATCATGCTACGGCAGACTACGTCATGTTCTGCGATGTCGATGATATGTTCATGAATGCCTGCGGACTATGGATGCTCTTCAGAGAAATCGATGATGGGTTCGATAGCTTTATTTCTACGTTTGTTGAGGAAAGCCGTATACCGGAAACGGATGAGCCTGTATACATAAATCATGAGATGGATTCGACCTTCGTGCACGGCAAGGTTCATCGAAGACAATACCTACTGGACAATAAGATAAGGTGGAACGAGAAGCTGACCATTCACGAGGACAGCTTTTTTAATATCCTCTGCCAGAATCTGAGTCCGGATGTAAAGTACTGTCCGACACCGTTCTATTTATGGAAATGGAGAGATGATTCGGTATGCAGGCATGATCCGAAATACATATTGAAGACATACAGGAATCTTATAGATTCCAACGATGCTCTGATAGATGAGTTCGTCAGACGGGGCATGATGGACAAAGCAGCATATTTCACGGCCTTCATGATATTCGATGCTTATTACACGATGAACAAGCCGGAGTGGGTGAACCAGGAGAATAAAGAATATAGAGACAGCACAGAGCTCAGATTCGCATCGTACTACAGAAAGCGCAGGGCATTGTGGGATCAGATCCCGCTGCCTGAAAGGATGCAGATATCCAATGGGGTCAGAACGAGGATTGTAAATGAAGGGATGCTTATGGAGGCGGTCACAATAGATGACTGGCTCAGGAAGATAAGGAAGCTGAGGTGATAGTATGGCAGACATATCCGGATACATACGTGAAATAGAAGTCGCATCACGCGGCGAACAGGTAAGAGACAGCATAGTCGGCGCATTGACTGGAATGAATGATGATCTGCCTGCGCTTGCTCATGACGCACTTGCTGGCAGGATCTGGAGAGGCGTTATGTCGCTCACATCATCATGGAGGGGGTCTGATCCGTATTATCAGAGCGTTAATATAGAGGACATTTCTGCCGATGCGCTTATCGACCTTACTCCAGATGTTACAGCTTATACAGCGCTGTCAAACGCAGGAGTGAAAGCTATATGGGCAGAAAATAATAATGGCTCGGTCACTGTGCGCTGTATTGGGGCTAAGCCATCCAGTGTAATACAGATGCCGTTTTTAGTATTTGAAACTGGAGCTGTAGTGCCAGAATCAGAAAGCAGTGGAGCTGAGATGACCAGCAATAAAGTCACTGCTATAAATTCGCAGTCGACTGATAAGAACTATCCTTCAGCTAAAGCTGTATATAGACTTTTCAGCTCTATTGTCAATGGAAATGAGGTGAGCTACTAATGGCAAATGTACTAGTTGAGGAATCAAGTCTTCGTGGCATAGCAGAAGCAATAAGAGAGAAGAAAGGAAGCGAAGAAACCTACACTCCGCTGCAGATGGCACGTGCTGTATCTGATATCCCAACTGGAGTTCCCATCCAGTTCGATGATGTTCCTACCGAGAACAGCGACAATGCAGCAAAGAGCGGCGGGATCTATACAGCTCTGCAAGCTAAGCAGAATACACTGACTTTCGATTCTTTTCCGACAGAAAACAGCCTTAATCCTGTTACGTCGCATGGTATATACATAGCCATCTTCGGATTGACTCAGAGGATAGATGCACTTACAGAAAGGGTGGCCGCTCTTGAGGGAGGAGATTATGTCGAAGACCACTATTTAATAGCAAACAGCGGAACCGTTTCAGATAACTTGCTTGAGCTAAGAAACGCAACGGTAAGAAACAATTACATCGTTATCGGAGAGTCGCCGTCAGGCGTATCAGTCGAAGGCAATTATCTTGTTGCAAACGATGATACAGTCTCTGGGAACGTGCTCGATCTTGGAGACGGAACGATCAGTGGAAACGTGATCGATTTTGATAGCTAAAGGAAAGGAGACAGAAAATGGCGAACGAAATCTATGGATTCAAAGTAAACGGAACGACATACGAATATGACTATGAGCATCTCGCAAACAATCCCATACCGGCACCTGCAGCTGCTGACGCTGGCAAGGCTCTTGTTGTAAACAATAACGGAAGTCTCGGATGGGATACTGTGTCTGGTGGAGGCGGGAGCGATGTCCCTTCACACAGCGCTTCTGATGCCGGAAAGTCTCTTGTGGTCAATAGTAATGGATCTCTAAGATGGGACGACATCCTTCCGAGTCACAGCTCTGTCTATGACAAAACACTCATAGTCGATGGAAACGGAATAGTTAAATGGGGATCTGCTTTGCCGCCGATCAGCTCTTCTGATAGAGGAAAAGTATTGATGGTCGATTCCAGTGGCCACTCAGGAGCTTCTTGGGGATCAGTTTTACCGGATACCAGTAATGCTGATTACGGCGCAATGTTAGTCGTTAGTGGCACTAGCACTGTTTCCTGGGGGCCTGTTTTTCCATATGCTTACAGCTCTAATGCTGGCGATGCGCTCATAGTAGCTAATAATGGACAACCTGTATGGGGTTCGGTCCTTCCGGATATCAGTTCTGCAAATAATGGTGATGTTCTCATAGTTTCTGGTACTCATGATGTTACCTGGGGATCAGTACTTCCGGATACCAGTTCTGCGAATACTGGCGAGGCTCTCGTAATCGCTGATAACGGAGAGCCTGCATGGTATCAGGTTTTGCCAGACACAAGCTCTGCAAGTGTTGGCAATGTTCTCGTTATTGCAGACAACGGGGACGTTGCATGGGGAGAAGCTGGTGCATTGCCTGCCTCTGATAATGCTGACGAAGGTGATGCTCTTATAGTTGGCGACTGTGGCGATGTTTCCTGGGGGCCTGTGTTCCCATATTACGGAGAAGGCGATGAAGGAAAGACGTTAATAGTCAACTCCAGCGGGGATGGTCTGGTGTGGGGAGGAATGTCTCTGCCTTACTGCGATGACAGCGATGAAGGTAAGATATTGACTGTTGCTTCAAACGGCACGCCGGTATGGATGAGTCAGTCTTAAACGGAGGAACTGGAAAATGGAATTACAAATACTTGTGAATCATTACAAGGAGAGCGGTGAGATCGTACAAAGGTTTCTCCGCTCTCTTGCTGCTCAGAGGAATGTGGCCTTCGAAGTGATCATATGCAGTGATGGCGGAGATGTGCATCTTACTGAGGAAATGCTGTCCGGAAATCCGTTTCCAATAACATACGCATACCTTACACACAGCGGAGTGTGTCATACGAGAAATGTCATGATGGACAAGGCAACGGCAGATTACCTGATGTTCTGCGATATAGATGACTGCTTTACTGACTCAAGCGGACTTGAAGCGCTGCTTGATGCGGCAAAAGAGGCTGATGCTGACGTAGTCGGATCACCGTATAAATGCGAGAGGAAAACTGATGATGGCTTTGAGTATGTAGACATAGAGCGCGATATTCTGCGTGTGCACGGAAAGATCATAAAGCGAAGTTATCTCCTTGAAAACAGCATCCGTTTCCCGGACGAGATGGAGATAAGCGGAGATATGATGTTCCTCTGGCTATGCTATGCACTGACCGACCGCACAGTATGGATAGAGAAGAATTTCTACACTTGGAAGTGGAACCCAGGCTCGGTGACAAGATGGAAGCCGCTTCACGATATCCGCACATATGACAGAACACTAAGGTGCTACACGCTTCTTGCAGAAGATCTGGATAAACGAAATGCAACGGAGCTCAAGAAGAACCTTGTAGCCACTACATTCGGGATGATGTATGTCGACTCAACAAATCCAAGATGGAGTGTAGCGCCAAGGGAATATGTCGAGAGTGCTGAGAAGGCCATAAAGGAATACCTGCAGAAGTACTACAGCTACTATCTGACTATTGACGAAGCGTACAGGCGGGACAAGTATTTTCTGATGCTGAGGTACAAACACGCAGAGAAGTTGTCTGGACCATTCGAAGGTATAAAAGCCTGGGCTGAAAGCAGGCTCGGGCCAGCGAGCGATGTACTCATCATAGGCTGCGGCACTGTTGGATCGAACCTTTCAAGGGAGCTGTCAGCTCTGAAGCCGCATCTTTACGACAAGTACAAGGGCATAGATACCAGGCAGCCAGGGAAGAAATATGCTCTGGCATTCATCTGCGTAGATACACCATCTGCGGATGAAAGCCTTTGTGATATCTCAGAGGTGAGGAATGCGATACTTGAAAACGATGCAGACCTGTATGTGATAAAGAGCACTGTGCTTCCGGGAACTACCGAGAAGCTTTCTGCCGAGACCGGAAAAAACATAGTTTTCAGTCCAGAGTATTACGGAGGGACGCAGCACTGCAATAACTATACCTTTGACTTCACGATACTCGGAGGCAGGCAAGAGGACTGCAGGAAGGTGATACAGATACTGCAGCATGTATATGACGGACGGCACAGCTTCAGGATCACAGACAGCAGGACCGCAGAGCTTGTCAAGTATATGGAGAACAGTTATCTTGCCATGAAGGTTTCCTTCTGCAGTCAGTTCTTCGAGATCGCTGAGAAGCTGGGAGTCTGCTATGAGGAACTCAGAGAGCTTTTCATTCTTGATCCGAGAGTCGAGCCTTCGCACACATTCATATACAAAGATAAGCCGTACTGGGACAGCCATTGTCTTAATAAGGATGTACCGGCTATAGCGGATGCATTAGACGCACCGCTTCTCAAAAGCGTGATAGCATACAACGAAAGTAAGAAAAGGAGATGATCAGAAATGAAATGGATGATATTTGCTGCCGGATGGGTGCTCGGCATTGCATCACTTATAACAGCAGAGATATTCATGGCATGCATGATCGGCTGGGCTTCTGACAGAAAGAGGAGACCGCCGACAAAGGAAGAATGGAAGGTGATGTGATATGGAGACAGTCATCGGAATAGTTATAGCGGTATTCGCATCATCCGGATTCTGGCAGCTCGTGCAGTATAAGGTGCAGAGCAGAGATAAAAAGAAGACAGCATCAGAGCGTGCTCTTATGTATCTTCTCCGCCAGGATCTGATAGGAAGATGTGATTACTGGCTCGAAAAAGACCACATCCCGATAAGAGAGTGGACATCGATGGTCTCAGAGAATGAGATCTACCACGAGCTTGGAGGGAACGGGGACATGAGAGAGCGGATGGAGGCTCTCGAGGAGAAGACAAAAACAGCTAAGTAGGCGGCAATGGCCGTCATTTTTTATTGAGGAGGTATTTGAAATGGAAATCACTATGATCGACGGATTCGTTATTCCTGTAATAGTGGCCGGGTGCATGGCGGTAGGTTCTGTCATGAAATACTGGCTGCCGACAGACAACAAGTGGATACCGACAGTGCTTTTGGTGCTCGGAGCCATCTCCGGGGCCATCATGTTCGGCATGGATTATGAGGGCATCGTCAAGGGCATGATATCCGGTCTTGCTGC
>JAFRFA010000151.1:0-10123 GCA_017434585.1 Mogibacterium sp.
CCTGACGACAGGGAGACTCCGGCATATGCTGTGAATGACGGAGTCGACTGTGTGCCGATAAAGACCCGCAAGGCGCTCCTTATCCAGCTGCTCAATATAGCAGGCACAGGACCGATATTCGGCGCTCTCATGGGAGCGTGCTTCGGTCCGGTGGTTTTTCTGTGGATAGTGTTCGGTTCGATACTCGGAGGAGCGGTACACGACTACATGAGCGGCATGATCTCAGAACGGCACGGAGGCCAGTCCATCGCCCAGCTCACCGGCATATACCTCGGAAGCCCCGCACTGATCGTCATGAGAGTTTTTTCGGTGGTTCTCCTCGTCCTTACGGGGACTGTATTCGTAACCAGTCCGGCAGCCCTGATATCCAGACTGACTCCGGCAGCCCTGACCGACGGCTTCTGGATAGTCGTGATACTGATTTATTACGTTCTCGCGACGCTCCTTCCGATCGATAAGGTCATCGGCAGGCTCTATCCGTTCTTCGGCATCATACTCATCATCATGGCGGTAAGCATCACGTTCGGGGTGTTCCTCACTCCGGAATATACGATACCGGAGCTTTCTCTGAAAAACATACACCCGCAGAATCTTCCGGTATGGCCGTTCATGTTCATAACCGTAGCCTGCGGCGCTATATCTGGTTTTCACGCTACACAGTCTCCGATGATGGCAAAATGCATCACGAGCGAAAGGGCTGGGCGCAAGGTGTTTTACGGAGCTATGATCATAGAATCGGTCATAGCTCTGGTATGGGCTGCTGCCGGCGCAGCGTTCTATGGAAGCACTCAGATGCTGAATGACGCGCTCAGCGAACTCGGCCAGTCGGGAACGGTATACGAGATAAGCCATGAAATACTCGGGAGCATAGGAGGAGTGCTCGCTGTAGTAGGCGTAGTGGTCTGTCCGATAACTTCAGGAGATACAGCATTCAGGAGCGCAAGACTCATACTGGCGGAATGGACCGGTCTGGATCAGAGGCACATCAGCAACAGGCTCAAGCTCACGATCCCTCTTCTGGGGATAGCAGCTCTTCTCACTCAGATGGATTTCAATGTCCTCTGGAGATATTTCTCGTGGAGCAATCAGACCCTTGCCATGATCTCGCTGTGGGTAGCGACTTCATTCCTGATCCATAAAGGAAAGTACAGATGGGGGTCTCTCATAACGGCAGTCCCTGCCGCATTCATGACCGGTGTGACGGTGACTTATCTGATGATGGCGGATGAAGGCTTCAGGATGACCGCCGCGGCGTCATATCCTGCAGGCATCATGATATCTCTGTTCGTGTTCGCTGTATATATCATCCAGATGTACCAGTGGAGGATAGCAGATCCCGAAATAAGAGACCACTGGGCCTGCATCATCGATCACCATCATCACAGGGAAAAGTAAAGAACTCCGTTTTCAGCAGACTGCATAACAGAGCCGTTCACGTAAGCGGCTCTTTTGAATGCCTGGCTCATGTGGTACAATTACTATGTATGGTTATAAAAATAAACGGATTAGATATCGCATATAAGATAAGCGGACCTGAGGACGCAAAAGAGACCGCGGTCATGCTCCAGGGATGGGGCACGGACATGACGATCTACGACTCGGTGGCTGCTGCGGTAAACGACACTTACAGGGTCGTGCAGTTCGATCTGCCGGGATTCGGCTCGAGCGAGGAGCCTCCTGAGCCATGGAACGTAGAAGCCTACTGCGGCTTTTTCTGTGACTTCATGGACGCGCTGGGAATAAAGAGCACCGCTCTCATAGGCCATTCCTACGGCGGCCGCATGATCATCAATATGGCGGCAAATGATGAGCTTCCTTTTGAGATAACGAAGATCGTGCTGATAGACAGCGCCGGTGTCATGCCGGTCCGTTCCGCCGCACAGAACTTCAGGGTGAAAAGATACAAGGCGATGAGGAATTTCCTCATGAGCAGACCGGTCCATTCGCTTTTTCCTGAAGTCATCGACTACTGGATGAGCAAGCAGGGATCCGAAGACTACAGGAATGCCAGCCCGATAATGAAGAAATGTCTTGTAATGGCTGTCAACGAGGATCTTCAGGACAGGATGCCTCTTGTTAGACAGGAGACGCTGCTCGTCTGGGGAGATCTCGATGCCGATACTCCTATAAGCGACGCCCATATCATGGAAGAAAAGATGCCGAACGCTGCTCTTGTGGTGCTTGAGGGGACGGACCACTATTCTTTCCTGTACAAGCCCGCAGAGTTCAGACGCATACTGAGGGCCTTCCTGATCGGAGGTGCAGCATGATCGTCAGGACACTCATAACGCTCGCGCTCGCCATACCTGCGTTTTGGCTGGCGATGCGCTACAACATGCACATGTTCCAGCTCAACGTATATATGGCGGGAGAGCAGAGAGCATGGCTGAAAAAGAACAGGCGCCTGCAGTGGATACTGTATTTTGCCATGGGCCTCGGCATAGTGCGGATGCTGCTTGCGTATACCTTCGGCTGGCTGGATACCGTGCTCGATGTACTTATATGGATGACTCTTGCAGTGATCATCCTCGTATACAGGCTCATGGTCGAGATGAACTCAAAGAAGCCTCTGAAGTTCACCCCGAGAGTGAAGAGGATGATAGTCACGATCGTAGTCATATGCCTTCTTATCACGGGTGTATTTGTGCTTCTGCACTTCACAAAAGGCCATCTGCCGCATGACCGGCTGCCTGTGAGCGGGCTTCTCATATTCCTTGTCGGCTCGCAGATATGGATGAACATGCTGGCAAATCTCATCAACAGGCCGGTCGAAAAGGGTGTGAACAACCATTATATAAACGACGCGAAGCGCATCCTGAAACAGAATCCGGATCTTGTGATCATCGGGGTCACCGGCAGCTACGGCAAGACCAGCGTCAAGTTCTTTCTCGAGACCCTGCTGAAGACCAGATACAGCACACTTGTTACGCCTGAGAGCTACAATACCCCGATGGGCATAGTCATCACGATAAGAAAGATGCTGAAGCCTACGCATGAGATATTCGTATGCGAGATGGGTGCGAGGTATGTCGGAGAGATAAAAGAGGACTGCGACCTGGTGCACCCGCAGCACGGCCTCATCACATCGATCGGACCGCAGCATCTGGACACCTTCGGCAGCCTGGAGAACATACAGAAGACCAAATTCGAACTTGCGGATGCTCTGCCTGAGGGAGGGATGCTTTTCCTCAACGGAGACAACGAATACATAAACGATTATCTTTCGGATCACGACTACGGTGAGCCGGTGTTCTACCACGCGTCAGAGGCCGGGACAGGCTATCATGCGTCGAATATCTCCGTCTCGCCGCTCGGAACGGAATTCACGGTCACAACGCCGGACGGAGCAAGCGAAAGATTCAGCATGAGACTGGTCGGAACCCATAATGTAATAAACGTCATGGGAGCCATCGCGGTGGCACACAGATTCGGCATATCGCTCGAAGAACTGAAGATACCTGTCAGAAGGCTCAGGAGCGTGCCTCACAGGATGGAGATGAAGGCCCGCGGAGATGTGACGATCATCGACGATGCGTTCAACTCGAACCCTATAGGGTCGAAGGCAGCTGTCGAGACGCTGGCTCTGTTCGACGGTATGAGGATACTCATCACGCCGGGCATGGTCGAGCTCGGAGCGGACGAGGACGAATACAACAGGAAGTTCGGGACCTATGCGGCCGAATGCTGCGACAGGATATTCCTGGTCGGCAGAAAGCATACCGAACCTATAAAAGAGGGCATACTCGAGAAGGGCTTCCCTGAGAAGCACATCGAGGTATTCGATAAGGTCGAGGACGCTATCGACCGCGCATATGCCGTAAAGACCGGGCAGCACAAATATATCCTGCTCGAAAACGATTTACCTGACAATTACTGATAGACGGGATCTCCGATAATCCGCCGGGAGAGGGAACAGGAATGAAAACTAAAGTTGCGATGATGTTCGGCGGCAAGACAGTCGAGCATGAAGTATCGGTCATATCCGGCATCCAGGCCATCATGGCCATGGATACGGACAAATATGAGGTCATACCGGTATACCTGACAAAGGACAACGACATGTATACGGGCAGCGATATCGGCGATATATCGGCATACAGGGATATACCTGCGCTTCTCAAAAGATCGCAGAGGGTCATCCTTGCAAATGAGGGAGGTAGAGCACAGCTCGTTCCGTATCCGCCGAAGGTGTTCGGCTCTAAGCCGGTCCGGATCGACATCGCGTTCCCGGTAGTCCACGGAACGAACGTCGAAGACGGAGCCTTGCAGGGATACCTCAAGACGGCCGGAGTCCCTTTTGTCGGACCCGATGTCACATCATCCGCCATCAGCATGGACAAGTACATCACAAAGGCCGTGCTGAAGGAAGCGGGAGTGCCTGTGCTTGACGCAGAAGTATATACTCTTGCGGACTACGCTGAAATAGACGCTCTCATCGATGATGCAGAAAAAGTTGTCGGATATCCGCTTATCGTAAAGCCGGTAAATCTGGGTTCAAGTGTCGGGATAGGTGTCGCGAAGAACAGAGAAGAGTTCATACAGGCGCTCGATGACGCATTCATGTACGCGACGAGGGTACTTGTCGAGCACGCGATATCGGATCTGAGGGAGATCAACTGCTCTGTGCTGGGTGATGAGAACGAGGCCGAGGCATCGGAGTGCGAAGAGCCTCTCACATCAGGCGAGATCCTGAGTTATGAAGACAAATATGTGAACGGCGGCGGCAAGAAGGGAGGCGCCAAAAGCGGAAGCGGCTCCAAGGGCGCGGGCATGGCCAACCTTTCGAGAAAGATCCCTGCCGACCTTTCTCCGGAGAAAAGAGAAGAGATAAGGGCGATGGCGGTAAAAGCATTCAAGGCTCTTGGCTGCAACGGAGTATCGAGGATAGACTTCATGATAGACGAAGCGACAGGGAAACTGTATTTCAACGAGATAAACCCTATACCGGGATCGCTCTCGTTCTACCTCTGGGAGCCTGTCGGAGTGCCGTACAAAGAGCTGCTGGACCGGATGATACAGCTGGCTCTCAAAAGGATGAGGACTGAGGAAGCTCTCACGTTCACATTCGACACGAACATACTTGCAAACGCCAATCTCGGCGGAGGCAAAGGCGGCAAGAACTGAAGAAGAACGGAGAAAAATGCGTACCGCATGATGGATTCGGCTCCGGCTGCACAGCCGGAGTTTTTTTGTGCAAAGGCCGTACAGTCTGAAGTGACAGAACGGAAAATTTGTTAGCACTCTTTTAAAGAGAGTGCTAAAAAAGTCTTTACAAGCGTTGCAAAATGGGGTATCATGGTTCTGTAAAAAATACTCACGGGCAAAAATTGCCCATATAAAGGGGGTGAAGACCACATGAATATCGAGAAATATACAAACAATGCGCAGCAGGCTGTCATGGACAGCCAGAACATCGCTCTTGCCGAGGGCAATCCAAACATAGACGGCGAGCACATACATCTCGCGCTGCTGAAGCAGGAGGACGGACTTATCCCGAAACTGCTGCAGTCGATGGGCGTGAACATCATCGCGGCCATTCGCGACGTTCAGGCAGAAGTGGACAAGATGCCGAAGGTATCCGGAAGCAATTCGCAGCCGGGTCTGACACCGAGATTCTCCAAGCTCCTCATGAACGCCGAGAGGATATCGGAGAGTCAGTTCAGGGACGAGTATGTAGGGGTCGAGTCGATATATATCGCTCTGCTTGAAGAAAAAGGGACACCGAGCGAAAGAGTTTTCATAAGATACGGCATAACAAAGGAAAAGTTCCTCGAAGCTCTGATAAAGGTGAGAGGCAACCAGAGGATCACAAGCCAGGATCCTGAAGGCAATTATGATGCTCTTGCCAAGTACGGCAGAGACCTCGTCGAAATGGCGAGATCAGGCAAGATCGATCCGGTGATCGGAAGAGACGCTGAGATCCGCCGAACAATACAGATCCTTTCCAGAAGGACGAAGAACAATCCGGTCCTAATAGGCGAGCCGGGTGTAGGAAAGACCGCTGTCGTCGAGGGCATTGCCTTGCGTATCATGAAGGAGGACGTGCCTGAAGGCCTCAAGGACAAGACCATCTTCGCCCTGGACATGGGATCTCTTATAGCCGGTGCCAAGTACAGAGGCGAATTCGAAGAAAGACTCAAGGCGGTGCTGAACGAGATCGAAAAGTCCGACGGGCGCATCATCCTGTTCATCGACGAGATACATAACATCGTCGGCGCAGGCAAGACCGAAGGATCGATGGATGCGGGCAACCTTTTAAAGCCTATGCTTGCAAGAGGCGAACTCCACTGCATCGGTGCTACGACTCTCGATGAATACAGAAAATACTTCGAAAAGGATGCAGCCCTCGAAAGAAGGTTCCAGAAAGTCATGGTAGATCAGCCGAGCGTTGAAGATACCATATCCATCCTGAGAGGCATCAAGGAGAAGTACGAGACGCACCATCATGTCAATATCTCCGACGGCGCTGTCATAGCCTGTGCGGTCCTCTCGGACAAGTATATAAGCGACAGGTATCTGCCTGACAAGGCCATCGATCTGATGGATGAGGCTGCGGCCCGCATACGTACCGAGATGGACAGCAAGCCGACAGAACTCGACGAGATCGCAAGGAAGATAACCCAGCTCCAGATGGAGCGTGAAGCTCTCGCCAAAGAGGAAGACAAGGGCTCGAAGGCGAGGCTCGAGGTGCTCGAAAAAGAACTTGCCGAGCTCAAGGCCGAAAGCGATGTCATGACCGCTCAGTGGGAGAACGAAAAAAACGAGATACTTGAATTCAACGAACTCAAAAAGCAGATAGAGGACGTGAAGCGCGAGATCGAAGAAGCTGAGAGGAGCGCGGACTACGAGAAGGGTTCGCAGCTTAAATTCGGAGTCCTTCCTGAACTGGAGAAACAGCTGGAAGAGAAAAAAGCAGCGAATGAGAATAAGAATGAAAACAGCCTGCTTCAGGAAAACGTCACCGAAGAGGAGATAGCAGAGATAGTTTCCAGCTGGACCGGCATACCTGTAAGCAAGCTGGTCGAGACGGAACGCGATAAACTGCTCAGACTGCCTGACATACTCCACGAGAGAGTCATAGGTCAGGAAGAGGGAGTAAAGGCCGTCTCGGAGGCGATACTTCGCGCAAGAGCGGGGCTCAAGGACGAGAACAGACCGATAGGATCGTTTATATTCCTCGGACCTACGGGAGTCGGAAAGACCGAGCTCGCGAAGGCTCTGTCGGAATCGCTCTTCGACACCGAACGCAACATGATAAGGATCGATATGTCCGAATACATGGAGAAGCACTCGGTCTCCAGACTGGTAGGAGCGCCTCCGGGGTACGTCGGATATGATGAGGGCGGCCAGCTGACCGAGGCTGTAAGAAGAAAGCCGTACAGCGTCATACTGTTCGACGAGATCGAAAAGGCTCATCCGGACGTGTTCAACATACTGCTGCAGCTGCTCGATGACGGCCGCCTGACTGACAACCAGGGCAGGACGGTGGACTTCAAGAACACCATAGTCATCATGACATCGAATATCGGCAGCATGGAGCTGATCGACAACATGAAGGAAGACGGCACCATAGATGAAGAAGTCAAGGAGAGGGTCATAGATCAGCTCCGTCAGAGCTTCAGACCGGAATTCCTGAACCGTGTAGATGACATAATACTGTTCAGCGCTCTTACTAAGGATCAGGTCAAGGGCATAATAGAGCTCCAGGTCAGAGACATACGCGAGAGGCTCAAAGACAGGGACATCGATCTTGAGATCACCGATGCCGCGATGGACTTTATAGCCGACGAGGCGTACGATCCGCACTACGGCGCCAGACCTATCAAGAGATATCTGCAGAAACATGTCGAGACGGAAGTCGCGGAGGGCATCATCAGAGGAAATATACTGGACGGACAGACGCTGATATGCGATACTGACGGTGAGAAGCTGACGTACAGATCAGAAAACAGGGCGTGATCGCCCTCAGAAAGGCGGGACCCGCATGAAAAAAGTAATGGCTATGATAATAGTTCTGCTGCTGATAGTGATCGCCGCCGGGGGCGGATGGTACTACATACAGCAAAAGAAGCAGCCTCATGTAGACGCGGAGCGTCTCAGGGAAAGGATAGAGGAGGCTTCCGAGCTAACGACCGCGAAGTCTTTCTACTCGGGCATAGTTCGCTTCGAGGAAGGCAGCGTCCCGCTGATCGACAGGAACAGCTTTTCGATGAAGTACGATGCAGTGATCAGCGCGGGTTTCGACCTTGAAAAGGTGGACATAGACGTCACCGATGAAGAGGTAATCGTAAAGGTCCCGAAGGCTGAGATACTGGGCATAAGCATAGACCCGGATTCGCTGGAATTTTACGACAATAAATTCTCTCTGTTCAAGACAGACAGAAAGGAAGCCACTAAACAGGCTCTCGTGGAGGCTGAGAAGGATGCTGAAAAGAACGCGTCCGAAAAGGGCCTGATCGAAGAGGCCGATAAAAGGGCTGAAGTCATTTTCAGGGGCATACTGTCTGACGGCATAGGCTCAAGAAAGGTCGTAGTCGAGCGAATCTGACATAAGCATGCGCACAGGATGCCATTATAAGAACAAGTCAAAAGAGGCTGCTGCTGAGGTGACCCCCAAAAGTTAGACTTTTGCTCCAGCGAGAAATCGCTGGAGTTTTTCTATGCAGCTAACATGTATTCTCGGTACTCAACTGGGCTCCGGTATCCGAGAGATGCCTTACTGCGCTTCTCATTGTAATAACGGATATATTTTTCTATCGCTTCTTTGAGCTCATCGAAACTGCTGTATACCTGCCCATAGTACATTTCTTGCTTCATTATCCCGAAGAAGTTCTCCATCGGAGAATTATCGTAGCAGTTTCCTTTCCTTGACATGCTCTGAAAGATGCGATTCTTGCGCAATTCATACCTGTAAGTATTCATCTGGTAGGCCCAACCACGATCAGAATGGAATGTTCTCCTAAAGCGGCAGTCGTCCGTAGCGGTTATCGCTTCTTTGAGCGCTTTCATAATACTTGGAGCAGACGGACAATCTGAAATACCATAGCTTATTATCTCGAGATTCCACATATCCATGAAAGGATCCAGATAGAGTTTCTTGATCGAGACTCGCCCTTTGCTGTCCGGCTCATAGTATTTGAACTCTGTGGTATCTGTCGTGATCTTCTGATGTGGCACACATGTATTGAAACGCCTATTGACTCTGTTCGGAGCAATCCTGCCAACGACGCCTTTGTATGTGCTGAATCGCCGGCTCTTCCTCGTGAAAGAGGTTACCTGCATGCCACGCTGTTGTACGATGCGTTGCACCTTCTTCTTGTTCACATGGAACCCTTGCTTAAGGAGCTCACCATGTATTCGACGGTATCCGTAGTCCTTGTGCTCAGCACGGATGCTTTGCATCTGCTGAATTAGAGCATCATCCGGGTTTGCGCGATCAAATCGCTTCTGCCAGTACATGTATGTGGCCTTAGGCATTCCAATAGCCGCGAGAATGTCCTTTAATTTGAATTCTCCTCGGAGGCTGTGGACGATTCTCGCAGTTCGTTCAGAAGACCTTCTTCCTCTAAACGCAGCCTCCTCGACTCTTTTAAAAATGCATTCTCGATTCGAAGACGCAGATTCTCCTCCTGTAATTGTTCCAGAAACGCCTTCTGCTCATCCGAATCGCTCTTTTCGATTTCTCGAACGATTTTATCTTTGTCCATACTCCGCTTTCGGCCTTTCTTCTTTGGCTTGAGTGCTTCAGGGCCGGCAACCCTGTAATCCAAAACCCATTTGGTGATCTGGGTAGGATTTGTCATTCCGACCTGAAGCGCAAGTTCTTGGTATGAGAGTTCACTTGTTAGATACAACTCTACTACATGGAGCTTGAATTCGAAAGTATAGACTTGTTGTTGCCTGCTACGCGTAAGACCTTCTTCACCATATTTTCTGTAGTTCGCAACCCACCTCTCAATTACACTATGATGAACTCCATGCTTGCCGGAGAGATAACGTGTACCTCCTTGCCCACTAATATATTCACTAACAACCATCATCTTAAATTCGAAACTATATTTTGCCATAAGAAAACTGACCTCCTACAGTTAGATTCTGGTCTAACTTTTGGGGGTCAGTTCAA